>NZ_JBHJUW010000033.1:0-49374 GCF_042268205.1 Streptomyces sp. NPDC056160 | reverse complement strand
AAATTACCAGATCCCCCCCCTATCCTCTATTCCGGGGGTGTGGGGGGTTTTTTTTTTTTTAAAAAGCCCCCCCCCCCCCCCGCGGGGCGGCCCCCCCCCCCCCGCCCCCCCACTTCTTCGTGTCCCGGCCGCACGGCCCGTTGTCCGCCCGGTGAAACATTGCGGGGGGCTCACCGCATCAAGGAGGTGAGGGCGCCACAGGAGGGCGCGGACGCCGCAGGAGGGCGCATGGGGCGGGGCGGCGGCGAGAGGCGGGGGCGGCGGCTCAGGTCACGGCGGCGGGCCGCCGTCGCGGGCGGGGCCGCCGGGGTGGCGCTCGTCGGACTGGGCGGCGCCCTGACACCGGTCGCGGTGAGGGCGGTCCCGGCGATCCGGTCGAGGGCGTACGGCCCCCGGGCGGGTCGCCGGGGCCGTACGCGCCCTCGACCGCCCGTCAGTCCTCGTGCTGCGAGCCGGGCTTGGACTCGGCCTCGGACTCGGCCTCGGACTCGGTCTTGGACTCGGCCTCGGCCTCTTCGGGTTCGGCCTTCTCCGCCACCCCGGTCTCCTCGCCGTCCGCCTCTCCGTCCTCGAAGTAGGCGTCCAGCACCGCGTCCAGCTCCGCCTCCCACACACCGAAGCGGGACCGCGCCGGGGCCTCGATCTCGATGGGGTACCAGCGGCGGTCGGGAGTGTGGACGACGACGGTGAACCGCTTGCCGAAGCGGGAGGTCGCCGTCTCGACGGCGCCGATCTCGTCCCAGCGGAACTCGCAGTCCTGGTCGTCCAGGGCGAGGCGCACGCCCCGGTGGTCGGCGACGATCCGGGCCCGGCGGTCGGCGGCCTCGAAGACCGGGCCGTCGGGAGCCTCCGCCTCCTGCGAGGACGTCCCGCCCCCGGGCGACTCGGCCGACTCGGCGGACTCCGCGGGATCGCCGGACTCGTCCGGGGCCGCTCCCCGGGCCCCGCCCGCCGGCCCGGCCGGGGCCGTCCCGTCCGCCGGAGGTGTCGTCCCGGGCTCCTCCGGTGCCGCGTCCTGGGCGGGCACGGGTGAGGTGAGGCCGGGGACGAACGCCGGATCGAATCCGGCGCCCTTCACGGGCTCGCTCTTCAGGGGCTGGCTGCTCGAACCTATGCGCTGCTCCACAGCGGGCAGTATGGTCGACGATCCTGTGCCGGGGACAGCCAGCCCCTACTTCGTTATCAGACTCCTACAACCGGCCCGCCGACGCGGGCCGGACGGGCGTACGTCCGTCCGGCGACCGCTCACACGAACAGGCGCCGCTCACACGAACAGGCGCCGTTCAGAGACACCGGCACTGCTCACACGCCCGGCACCGCTCGGACACACCGGCACCGCTCATACGAACAGGCTCAGCACCGCCGCCACCGCGAAGCCCGCGAGCGAAAGGACGCTCTCCAGGACCGTCCACGTCTTCAGCGTGTCCCGCTCACTGATGCCGAAGTACTTCGCCACCATCCAGAAGCCGCCGTCGTTGACGTGCGAGGCGAAGATCGAACCGGCGGAGATCGCCATGATGACCAGGGCCACGAAGGCCTGCGAGTGGTGCCCCTCGGACAGCAGCGGGGCGACGATGCCCGCCGTCGTCACGATGGCGACGGTCGCCGAGCCCTGCGCCACCCGCAGCACCACAGAGATCAGGTAGGACAGCACGATCACCGGCAGGCCGACGCCGTTGAAGGTGTCCGAGAGGGCCTGGGCGACGCCGCTCGCCTTGAGGACGGCGCCGAAGACCCCGCCCGCGCCGACGACCAGCAGGATGTTGCCGACCGGCTTCAGCGACGCCGTCGAGACGGTCTCCAGCGACTTGCGCGACCAGCCGCGGCGGATGCCCAGCAGGTAGTAGGCCAGCAGCAGGGCGATGCTGAGCGCCACGAACGGGTGGCCGAAGAACTCGATCACCGACCGCCCGGTGGACGGGTCGAGGGCGATGGAGGAGAAGGTGGCCGCGAGGATCAGGACGAGCGGGGTGCCGATGATGCCGAGGACCGCGCCGAGCGGCACCGGCGCCTCCCGCGGCTCCACCCCGGAGGCCCGCTGCTCGGCCAGGACCGCCCGCTTGGCCTCCTCGGCCGCCTCGACCATGTCCTGCGGCACCTCGACGAAGACGCGCTTGCCGATCCACGCCGAGTACGCCCAGGCGGCCAGCACCGCCGGGATGCCGCAGACGACGCCCATGAGGATGATCCAGCCGAGCTGCACGTGCAGCAGTCCGGCGGCGGCCACCGGGCCGGGGTGGGGCGGCAGGAAGGCGTGGGTCATGGACAGGCCCGCCAGCAGCGGCATGCAGTACAGGACGACCGACTTGCCGCCCCGCTTGGCGGCGGCGTAGACGAGGGGCGCCAGGACGAAGATGCCCACGTCGAAGAAGACCGGGATGCCGAAGATGAGGCCGGTCAGGCCCATGGCGAGCGGGGCGCGCTTCTCCCCGAAGAGACCCAGGAGCCGGGAGGCCAGGACCTCCGCTCCGCCGCTGACCTCCAGGATGGCGCCGAGCATGGTGCCCAGGCCGATGATGATGGCGACGTGGCCGAGGATGCCGCCCATGCCGGACTCGATGGTGGAGACGGCGTCGGAGCGCTGCACGGTGCCGAAGAGCTCGGTGACCGACAGGCCGGCCAGCAGGCCGACGGCTATGGAGACGGCCAGCAGCGCGACGAACGGCTGGAGCCGCGTCTTGATGATCAGGAACAGCAGCAGTGCGATGCCGATCCCGGCCACGAGCAGCAGGCCGGTCGTGCCGTCGACGAGGAGGAGCAGACCGCCGGTGTGCGGGGGTGACTGCGGGGCTGCCGCGGCGAGCGGGTGGGACATACGGGGGTCCTCTGGGTAAGTACATACAGCTTTCGGGCAGGGAGGATCGCGGCGCGGCGCCCGAAGGGGAGGGGGCGCCGCGCCGTGAAGGGGTGTGCGGTGGTGCGGGGGTCGGGAAGAGGCGTCAGCCGAGGACGGCGAGCGCGTCGATCTCGATGAGGAGACCCGCGGGCAGGCCGACGTAGACCGTGGTGCGCGCGGCGGGCGGCTGGGTGAGGCCCTGCTCCTCGAAGTAGGCGTTGTAGATGTCGTTCATCTCGGCGAAGTGGTCCACGTCGGTGAGGTAGACGCGGAGCATCATCACGTCGTCCCAGCCCGCGCCGCCCTCTTCGAGGATCGCCTTGACGTTGGCGAGGGTCTGGAGGGTCTGCTCGCGCAGGGTGGGGCCGGCCGGCGTGGGGGCCTTGCCCTCCTCGTGGGGCAGGAAGCCGACCTGGCCGGCGACCTGGAGGATGTTGCCCTTCTTCACCCCGTGGGAGAACTTGGCGGGCGGCACGGTGTGGGTCTTCGGGGTGAGCGCGGTCTTGTCGGTCATGCGGTGTCCCTGTCCGGTGTGGTTGCGGGGGTGGGTACGGGGGTTCTCCCGGAGTACTCGCCGCTGACGGCGTCCGCGGTACGGCGCACCAGCGGGAGCAGGGTGAGGAGTTCGTCGGCGGTGACGACGACGTTCGGCGCGGAGACCGACATCGCGGCCACCACCCGGCCGTCGGCGCCGCGGATGGGGGCGCCGACGCAGTTGATGGACTCCTCGTGGCCGCCGAGGTCGGTGGCCCAGCCCTGTTCGCGCACCGTCGCCAGTTCCTTGAGGAAGGCGGCGGCGTGGGGGGTCGAACGGGCCGTGTACAGGGGGTAGTCGAGCTTCTCGGCGATCGCGCGCCGCTCGGCCTCGGGCAGGTCGGCGAGGAGCAGCTTGGCGACGGCGGCGACGGTGATCGCGACCGGTTTGCCGATCCGCGAGTACATGCGCACCGGGTAGCGGCTCTCCACCTTGTCGATGTACAGCACCTCGTTCTCCTCGTAGACGGCGAGGTGCACGGTGTGGCCGCAGGTCTCGTTGAGGCGCACCAGGTGGGGGTGGGCGATCTCGCGGATGTCGAGGTTCTCCATCGCCTCCTGGGCGAGGGAGAAGAGGCGGGCGCCGAGCCGGTAGCGCTGGTCGGACTGGCGGTAGACCAGGCCGTGTTCGTGCAGGGTGCGCAACAGCCTGAGCGCGGTGGACTTGTGGACGCCGAGGCGGTCGGCTACCCGTCCGAGGTCGGCGGGCCCCTCGGCGAGCAGCGGCAGGATGCTCAGCGCGCGGTCGACGGTCTGGCTCATGGCGTACGTACCTCCTCCTCGGCCCCTTCAGCGGTGCGCGTCCAGCCGGGGCCCAGACGCAGTCTCCCCCAAGCGGCCTCGTCGAGGGCGGCCAGCCGGTCGGCGTGGCCGCGGGGGGCGGGCACGGCGAGGTCGCCGGGGACGGTGAGCGCGGCGGCGGCCATGAGGTGGCCGTGCCGGAGGCGGTCGCGTACGGGCAGGCCGCGCAGGGTCGCGGAGAGGAACCCGGCGGCGAAGGCGTCCCCGGCGCCGACGGGCGCGACGACGTCGACGCGGAGGGAGGGGACGGAGGTGCTGCCGCCGGGGTGGAAGGCGGTGGCTCCCTCGGCGCCCTGCTTGACCACCAGGACGGCGGGTTCGGGCAGCAGGTCGCGGATGGCGCCGGGGCCGCCGGTGGTGCCCCAGGCCGCCTCGGCCTCGTCCTCGCCGACGAAGACGAGGTCGGCGCCGCGGGCCAGTTCCAGCAGGACGCGGGCGCCACCGCTGCCACCGTCGCCACCGCTGCCTTGGCCACCGCCGCCGCTCTCGTCCCCGGACGCGCCCGCGCCGGTGCGCCACAGGCCGGGCCGGTGGTTGACGTCGAA
The DNA here is from genome assembly GCF_042268205.1 of Streptomyces sp. NPDC056160. Lineage (NCBI taxonomy): Bacteria > Bacillati > Actinomycetota > Actinomycetes > Kitasatosporales > Streptomycetaceae > Streptomyces > Streptomyces sp. NPDC056160. Next base: position 44,658 of record NZ_JBHJUW010000033.1, on the reverse strand, counting down.
GGAGACGAGGGGGCGGCCGGGGCGGGGCGCGGTCAGCTCGCGCAGCAGTTCGAGGCAGCCGGTGGACAGGGCCGCCGTGATGCCGGACAGGTGCAGCACTCGGCAGGCGCGCAGGGCCGACTCGTCCACGGTGCCGGCGGCCATCGCGGAGGCCGCGGACCCGGCCCGGTAGTAGGCCACCTCGTGGGCGTCGGTGGCCCGGTCCCCCGCGGTGCGGAAGTAGATGCCGGTCGGGCGGTGCGGATCGCGCCGTACGGACGTCACGTCGACGCCGTACGCCCCGATGGTCTCCAGCAGGTGGTCGCCGAAGCCGTCGGCGCCGACCCGGCTCACCCAGCGCGCGGAGTGTCCGGCGGCGGCGAGCATGCAGGCCACGTTGGACTCGGCGCCGCCGATGGCGCGGGTGAAGGCGGGGACGTCGGCGAGGCGGCCGGGGCGGGAGGGCAGGAAGGTGACCATGGACTCGCCGAGCGCGACGACGTCCACGTCGCCGGTGCCATTGCGGGGTCCGGTGGCGGTCACGATGCTCGTAGCTCCTCGGTGGGGGATGCGGGGCGCGGGGCGTTTCGTTGACCTCGCGTGGCCGAGATGTTAGACAGCATCAAGCGGTCTGTGCAATGAGCGTTGCAAAATATGCAACGCGACCGATCAGGGAGGCTCCATGGGTACCGAGGCGCTCGCACGCCTGGCCGAGGAACGCGTCGACCACCGGTTCAAGGGGCTCCCGCCGGACGCGGACGGGCTGACCGTCGGCGAGCTGACGGCCGAGCGCCGCAACCTGTTCACCGGCGGCTTCACCACGCCCGTGCTCGCGCTGTCGGCCGAGCGCCTGGAGCACAACCTGAAGCTGATGGAGACCTACGCGGCCCGGCACGGCCTCGCCTTCGCCCCGCACGGCAAGACGTCCATGGCCCCCCAGCTCTTCCAGCGCCAGCTGGAGCACGGCGCCTGGGGCATCACCCTCGCGGTGCCGCACCAGGTGCGCGTGGCGCGGGCGTTCGGCTTCCGGCGCGTCTTCCTGGCCAACGAGCTGGTGGACCCGGCCGCGCTGCGCTGGGTCGCCGCCGAACTCGCCGCCGATCCCGCCTTCCGGCTCGTCTGCTACGTCGACTCCGTACACGGTGTGCGGCTGATGGACGCGGTGCTGCGCGAGGCCGGTGCCGGGCGCCCGCTCGACGTGGTCGTGGAGCTGGGCGCGGGCGAGGGCGCGCGCACCGGGGTCCGTACCGAGGCGGAGTGCGCGGCGGTCGCCGACGCGGTCGCGGCCACGGACACCCTGCGGCTGGCCGGGGTCGCCGGGTACGAGGGCGAGGTGCCGCGGGCGGATCCGGAGCGGGTGACGGCGTGGCTGCGCCGGCTGGTCGGTCTGGCCGTGGAGTTCGACAAGGCGGGCCGGTTCGCGGGGGCGGAGGAGATCGTGGTGAGCGCGGGCGGCAGCGCCTGGTTCGACGCGGTCGCCGACGTGTTCGGCGAGATCCCGGAGCTGTCCGGGCCGGTGCTGAAGCTGCTGCGCTCGGGCGCGTACGTCTCGCACGACGACGGCCACTACCGGGAGATCACCCCGTTCAACCGGGTCCCGCAGGAGGGTGCCCTGGAGCCCGCCTTCCGCCTGTGGGCGCAGGTCGTCTCCCGGCCCGCCGACGGGCAGGCCTTCGCCAACGCGGGCAAGCGGGACGCGGCCTACGACCTCGACCTGCCCTTCGCCCAGGTGGTCCGCCGCGACGGCGCCGAACGCCCCGCGACCGGCATCACCGTGACCGGCCTGTCCGACCAGCACACCTGGCTGGGCACGGACCCGGAGGCGGACCTGGCGGTCGGCGACTGGATCGGTCTCGGCCTGTCCCATCCGTGCACCTCCTTCGACAAGTGGCAGCTGATCCCGGTGGCCGGGGCGGACGGCACGGTCGTCGACTACATCCGTACGTTCTTCTAGAGGCCGGGCCCCCGCGGGCCGGGAACCCAGACGCCGAGAAGGGGAGTCACCCATGGATCCGGTCGAGCTGGCCGATCTCACCGACCTCGTCATCCGTGACGCGGACGTCGTGGACGGCTCCGGCGCACCCTCCTACCGCGCGGACGTCGCGGTCAAGGGCGGCCGGATCGTGTCGATCGTCAAGGAGGCCGCGGCGGCCGGCTGCGCGCGGCCCCGGGCCCGGCGCGAGCTGGACGCGGAGGGGCTGGTCCTCTCCCCCGGCTTCATCGACATGCACGCGCACAGCGACCTGGCCCTGCTGCGCGACCCCGACCACAGCGCGAAGGCCGCCCAGGGGGTGACCCTGGAGGTGATCGGGCAGGACGGGCTGTCGTACGCGCCGGTCGACGACCGTACGCTCGCCGAGGTGCGCCGGGCGATCACCGGCTGGAACGGCCACGGCGACGACATCGACTTCACCTGGCGCTCGGTGGGCGGGTACCTGGACCGGCTCGACCACGGTTTCGGCGGTCAGGGCATCGCCGTCAACGCGGCCTACCTGATCCCGCAGGGCACCGTGCGCGCCCTCGCGGTCGGCTGGGAGGACCGCCCGGCCACGCCGGACGAGCTGGACCTGATGCGCCGCCTGGTCGCCGAGGGCCTGGAGCAGGGCGCGGTCGGCATGTCCTCCGGGCTCACCTACACACCCGGGATGTACGCCGAGGACGCCGAACTGACCGAGCTGTGCCGGGTGGTGGCCGCGCACGGCGGCTACTACTGCCCCCACCACCGCAGTTACGGCGCCGGGGCGCTCCAGGCGTACGAGGAGATGGTGGCCCTGACCCGGGCGGCCGGCTGCCCGCTGCACCTGGCGCACGCCACCATGAACTTCGGCCCGAACAAGGGCCGGGCGCCCGAGCTGCTGGCGCTGCTGGACGACGCGCTCGCGGCGGGCGCCGACATCACCCTCGACACCTATCCCTACACGCCGGGCTGCACCACCCTGGTCGCGCTGCTGCCGAGCTGGGCGAGCGCGGGCGGCCCGGAGAAGATCCTCGACCGGCTCGCCGACGAGGACACCGCCGAGCGGATCCGCCACCACCTGGAGGTCACCGGCGCGGACGGCTGCCACGGGGTGCCGGTGGAGTGGGACACCATCGAGATCTCCGGAGTGGCCGATCCCGCGTTCGCCGGGTACGTCGGGCGGACGGTCGCCCGGTCGGCGGCTCTGCGCGGCGAGAGCCCCTGGACGGTCGCGCGCCGCCTGCTGGTCGGTGACCGGCTCGGCTCGACGATCCTCCAGCACGTCGGCCACGAGGAGAACGTACGGGCGATCATGCGCCACCGGGTGCACACCGGCGGTTCCGACGGCATCCTCCAGGGCACCAAGCCGCACCCGCGCGCCTACGGCACCTTCCCGCAGTACCTCGGCCGGTACGTGCGGGAGCTGGGGGTGCTGCCCCTGGAGGAGTGCGTCGCGCACCTCACCTCCCGCCCGGCGGCCCGGCTGCGGCTGCCGGACCGCGGGCTCGTCCGCGAGGGGTACCGCGCCGACCTGGTCCTGTTCGACCCGGCCACGGTCGCGGCCGGGTCGACCTTCGAGCAGCCGCGCGCGCTGCCCACCGGGATCCCGTACGTCCTGATCGACGGCCGGTTCGTGATCGAGGACGGGCGGCGCACGGACGTCCTGGCGGGCCGGGCGGTCCGCCGCACCGCGGTGTGACCGCCCGGCCGCGCCACCGCCCGAGGGGGGCTACGGCTTGGGCAGGACGCAGCCGGCCGCGTTCAGGTCAAGCCGGTTGCCGGTCGTGAAGCAGGCCGGGATCTGGTAGGTCTCCTCGGCGTAGTTGATGCCCTGGCGGACGGTGACGTTGCCGTTCTGGTCGACCTCGCAGGGGTTGTTCTCGGTGCAGCGCTGACCGTCCTCGTTGCCGGTGTTGTTGACGGCGACGACCTTGCCGGTGGCGGTGTCGACGACGGGCGAGCCGGACGTGCCGCCGATGGTGTTGCAGGCGGAGGTGTAGCGGACGGAGTCCTTCCAGGTCCAGCCGCCCTCCTTGAGCCGGTAGACGAACCCGTCGACGTTGCAGCTGTAGGTGCGCTTCCAGTAGCCGGAGACCACCTTGATGGCGGTGCCGGCGACCGGGTGGGTGTCGCTGACGGTGAGCGGGCTGATCCCGTAGGAGCTCTTGATCTGCGCGTAGGTGCGGGTGAGCTGGTAGATCGTGACGTCGGTGTCGGTCATCGTCGAGTAGACGACCTGGTTGGCGCGCAGGGTCGCGACCTGGGAGCCGGCGGAGTTGAGCAGCCCGAAGGAGCGGCTGGAGCTCTGGCCGACGACGACCTCGCCGGGCGACGGGAAGCCGGTCTCCAGGCAGTGGCCGTTGCTGAGCACGAGCGCCGGGTCGCTGTCCGCGGAGGCGGGGAAGCGGATGACCGAACCGGAGCAGTTGCTCAGCGCCACGGTGCCGGCGAAGTCGACGGCCTTCGCGGCGTGCGCGGTCCGCGCACGGCCGGGCGCGGCGCTCCCGGCCGTGGCGGCGGCCGCGGGTGCCACGCCCGCCCCGGTGATCACCAGGGTCGTGAGCGCGGCAAGGAGAGGCTTGTTCATGTGGGGGTCCCCTCTTCAGACGTGAGCGACCGGAGATCTTCCGGCCGCCTGTCTTGTCATGCGCATTGTGATGGGCGGGCGGGGGTGCGGACAAGAAGCGGACGAGAAGCCGTCACCCTGCCGTGCGATCGTCACCCGGCCGGAACCCCGGCACGGCGCCCGGCCCCGGTCCCGCCGCGACCCGGCCGCAATCCCTGCCCGCGGCCGCGCCGGGACCCCCCGGACGGCCCGCCCGCGTGTCTCAAGTGGCGGAAAACACGAGCCACCGGCCGTTACCCGGCCGTAAGCTCCCATACATGCAGGTGATCCAGTCGACCAAGCTCGCCAACGTCTGTTACGAGATCCGGGGACCGGTGCTCGAGGAGGCGATGCGGCTGGAGGCGGCCGGTCACCGCATCCTGAAGCTGAACACCGGCAACCCGGCCGCGTTCGGCTTCGAGTGCCCGCCGGAGATCCTGGAGGACATCCTCCGCAACGTCTCCACCGCCCACGGCTACGGCGACGCCAAGGGCCTGCTGGCGGCGCGGCGCGCGGTCGTCATGCACAACCAGACGCTCGGCATCGAGACCGACGTCGAGCACGTCTTCATCGGCAACGGCGTCTCCGAGCTGATCGTGATGGCCATGCAGGCCCTGCTCGACGACGGCGACGAGGTCCTCGTGCCGGCGCCGGACTACCCGCTGTGGACCGCCGCCGTCTCGCTGTCCGGCGGCACCGCCGTGCACTACCGCTGCGACGAGCAGTCCGACTGGATGCCCGACCTCGCCGACATCGAACGCAAGGTCACCGACCGCACCAAGGCGATCGTCGTCATCAACCCGAACAACCCCACCGGCGCGGTCTACGACCCGGCCCTGCTCAAGGGCCTGACCGACATCGCCCGCCGGCACAACCTGCTCGTCTGCTCCGACGAGATCTACGACAAGATCCTCTACGACGGCGCCACCCACACGCCGACGGCCTCGGTCGCCCCGGACCTGCTGACCCTCACCTTCAACGGGATGTCCAAGGCGTACCGGGTGGCGGGCTACCGGGTCGGCTGGATGGCGATCTCCGGTCCGCGCGCCCACGCCGACTCCTACATCGAGGGCCTGACCATCCTGGCGAACATGCGCCTGTGCGCGAACATGCCGGGGCAGCACGGCGTGGTCGCGGCCCTCAGCGGGCGGCAGACGATCACCGACCTGGTCCTGCCCGGCGGGCGGCTCAAGGAGCAGATGGACGTCGCCCACGAGCTGCTGACGCAGATCCCCGGCGTGACCTGCGTACGCCCCAAGGGCGCGCTGTACCTCTTCCCGCGCCTGGACCCCAAGGTCTTCAAGATCAAGGACGACCGGCGGATGGTGCTCGACCTGCTGCGCCGCGAGAAGATCATGGTCGTCCACGGCACCGGCTTCAACTGGCCCGAGCCCGACCACTTCCGCGTCGTCACCCTGCCCACGGCCGGCGACCTGCGCGACGCGGTGACCCGGATCGGCACCTTCCTGGACGGCTACAGCCAGCCCTGACGCTCACGCTGGGTTCCCTTACGGACCGGTTCCGCGAGCCGACTCAACTTTAGACGGGTTCTAATGTAGGATGCTTTCTGTCAGAGCACAGGAGGCCGTCCCATGTACGAACCGATCCGCAGCAAGTCGGTCCACACCACGATGGCCGGCACCACCTCCGACTTCCCCCACCGCTCCCGCGAGGAGGAGCTGGACATCCAGCTCGCGGGCCATCTCGCGGCGCTGCTCGCCGTCACGGACGAGCTGCGCACCCTGGCCCCGGAGGCCGGCCTGGACGCGGCGGCCGAACGGCTCGCCGCCCAGGTGTCCCGGCTGCGGGGCGGGCACGCGCCCGTCCGCACCTCGGTGGCCGCGGTCGCCGAGCCGGTGACCCTGCACCGGCGGGCCCACGCACTGGCCGGGCGGGCCCTCGTCGTCGCCGCCTCCCGGGCGGACACGGCGGCGGCCATCCTCGCGGCCGAGCGGATGGACGCGCACGCCGCCGCGCAGGCGGCAGCGGTACGGGGAAAGCCGCAGACGGCGCGGGAGAACCCGCAGAAGCTGAGTGGCGCCGCCCATTAGAACCCTCCGCACCGAGGAAACCTCGTGCAGCAGGCACTGCGTACGGAGGACGCTCCGTACGGAGGCCCCTTGCCCTCGCCGAGGGCTCACCGACGGCCCCGGTCCGCGCGCACCCGCAGCGACGCGCGGACCGGGCGCCCTGACGTTTGCCGGTGGCGGCCGGCGCGACGGGGAGGGCCCTGCCCAAGAGGATGACGGTGGGACCGTAACCCGCCACTGCCGTCCGGCCCGGTCCTGAAGGAGCCGGCCCTGCCGCGCCGACGGAGCACTGCACGGACCCGCGCCCGTCAGGCGCACCCCGCATCAGACTCCGACGAGCTCCTTCGAGCCCAGCTTGAGCTGTGCGAACCCCAGGTTCTGCCGTACTCGGTCCTGATGCTCGTCGGGAAGTCTGCCCTCTTCGAGCAGGCGTTCGCAGCAGCGCTTCGCCTCCTCGTACTCCCCGACCCAGTAGGCGGAGACCGCGAGTTCGTCCAGCGCCTGCCAGTCGTACCAGCCCGGCTCGACGAACAGGATGTCGTCCGGACGCGGGATCCGGACCGCCTGCCGGGCGAACGCGTAGGCGAGCGGCCAGCGTCCGCCGTCGACGCGGCACAGGCGGGCCAGCTCACCGAGACCCTCCGCCCGTGACGGCCGGCTCTCGTACGCCCTCAGGTAGCGGTCCATCACCTCCGCCGAGGGCCGTCGCAGTTGTTCCGCGAGCCGGGCCGCGTACAAACGCGCACAGAAGACCTCTTCGGCCCAGCCTCCCATCGCTGCCCGGCGGTCATAGGCTGCGAGGGCCTTCTCCGGCTCCTCGGCATCCCGCCAGCTCTGGGCCAGGTAGAAGACGTACCGGGCGTTGCCGGGCTCCTTGATCAGTCCCTGCTGGAGGAGCTCCGCGTCGCGCAGGAACTTCTCCCGGACGCTCTGCTCCCTGTCGCGCGCACCACCGTGCAGACTGCGGATACCGGCGCCTTCGAGCGTTGCGAGGGTGTACGCCGTATCGCACTCGAGGTACTCGTGCAGGACACCGACGTAACGCCACGGCAGCCGCGTGGACACCAGCGCGGGACGCCAGTGGACAACGGGCCCGTCATGCAGTGCGACCCGGTAGGCATCACAGGTCAGCTCCGGCATCCGGAACCCGGGTTCCAGCCGCATCGCGTCGTCGCCATCGATGAAGAGCAGGTAGTCCGCGTGCGGGCGGGCGAGTTCGATCGCCTCCGTACGGCTGCCGTCGTATCCCTTCCAGGGGCGCTCGTGCAGTTCGCCGGGCACATCTCGGTAGAACTCGCGAATGACGTCCTGGGTGCCGTCGGTCGAGCCCGTGTCCACGATGACCCAGGTGTCGATCAAGGGCCTTACCGATTCGAGGCACCGCCGGATCACCGGGGCCTCATTCTTGACAATCATGTTGAGGCAGATCGTCGGCTTCACTGGTCCCATCCAACTCTGCAGCGGCGAACAACCGAGAGGCGACAGTAGACAGTCCCCCACCTACACGCAAAGAGGCTCCCACGAACCGTCTGCCCGATACGTACATTCGGGTGGACCGCGCAACATGCTCGACGGTGATACGGGCGACTCATTCGAACGGCCTCGTAGCCTCGGCACTCACGGCGGTAGCGCGAGATCCGCCGCTTTGAACTGTCGCTCACCATGTACGAGAAGTGGCCAAGTGAAATCCGGAAAATTGTGGATGGGGCTCGCCGCGGCGACCGCGGCGGGCGCCACCGGGGTGACCATCTGGGCACTCCAGCCCGATCCAGCGGCACTCCCAGAGGCCAAGGTCCCTTCGACGTCCCCACGCATCCAGCAAGCCAACGCGTTGCTACAGGGCGGTCTTCTGCAACAAAAGCTCCAGGACTCCAAGGGCGCAGCGACCACCTACCAGCGCGTGCTCAAGCTGGACCCGCACAACAAGTTCGCCTGGTACAACCTGGGCGTCATCGCCCAGCAGGACGGCAAGAAGACGGATGCCCGCACGAATTACGACCGTGCGCTGAAGATCGATCCCTCGTTCACGCCGGCGCTCTTGAACGAGGGGATTCTGCTCAGCCCGGACGAGCCCGAACTGGCCATGAAGCTCCTGAGGCATGCCGTCGCCGTCGATTCCTCGCTGTATTCCCGGGTTCCCGAACGACTCCGGGGTTCCCTCCCCAGCCCCGCACCTTCTTCGAGGGCAGGGCGCGGCGCCAAGTGAAACCGACGGCCATGTCCCGGCCGCACCACGTCGTGTGGCCGGCGCCCGTGCCCTGGTAGACGCCCGTCGGTGTCCGGCGGCAGCCCCAGGCCCGCCCGCTCCCCCGGCGTTCGCCGCGCCCGATGAGCAAAAGTGCCCCCGAGGCCGAAGCCTCGAGGGCACCGCGTCCTTCAGGTGCAACCTACGGCGTCGTGTCGACGCAGACGACGTAGGCGGTGATGTTGTTCGGGTTGTTGGCTGTGGTGGTGGCAGTCCACGCAGTGGGGGAGGTCGAAGGACCGCCGTTCGCCGGGTAGGTCTCGACCAGGTCGCCGTTCGTGGCCAGGGCCCCGCCACCGGTGGCGAAGTCACCGGCGTTGCATGTGGCGGTCACGCTCCGCTGGCCCATGGCGGTGATGACGTAGGTGCCGCCGACGTGACCGGTGGCACCCGTAGCACCGGTCGCGCCGGTGGCACCCGTCGCTCCGGTCGCACCAGTCGCACCGGTCGCGCCGGTCGCACCGGCCGGACCCGAAGCACCCGTGGCACCCGTCGCTCCGGTCGCACCAGTCGCACCGGTTGCACCGGTTGCACCGGCCGGACCCGAAGCACCCGTGGCACCCGTCGCTCCGGTCGCACCAGTCGCACCGGTCGCGCCGGTTGCACCGGCCGGGCCCGAAGCACCCGTGGCACCCGTCGCTCCGGGCGGACCCTGCGGACCCTGCGGGCCCTGCGGACCCTGCGGACCACGGCACTTGCAGTCTTCACCGTGTCCGTGCCCGTAGCCGTTGTCGCCGTCGTTGTCGCCGTAACTGCCAGAGCCGTCGTCGCTATCAGAACTGGCCCCGCGCAGAGCATCGTCGACAGCCGACCTGATTCCGTCGGGGCTGAATTGCTGCAGTTCGGCGGCGACAGCCACGCCGCTGGGCACCACGTTGAGCGCCACGGCAAGCGCGCCCGCCGTCATCATCGTGGCGGATTTCACGCGTGCCATTCGGATCGTTCTACGGTTCAACAGAACCTTCCCTGAATTCCGTGGGGGATCAAGCCGCAAGCGGGGCACCGAAGACCCTTTTCGCCTGCGGGTCGTGTCGCCCTCGGCGACCGACGAGCACATTGTTAACGTTGCCGCGATCCCACGCCGCCAAATCGGAGTATGTCCTCCTCGGAAATCACCCGAGCGGTCTCAATATCCCATGCGGCCCCATTGAGCGGTCACCCTCGGCGCCTCTTCCGGCCGATGTCCAATTCGGCACAGATGGGGTAACAGCGGTCCTCGAACAACCGGGCGAACTCCGCGGCCTGGAACAACCCTGATTCCGGCCGTTTCCAACATCGACAGCGAGGCGAAGATCACCGATTCATCGAAGCCGGGAAGCGGCCGCTTCAGAACCGGCGGGGTCAACGGCCACAATCACGAGCCGGCACCTTCGGCAAACTGGATTCCGTTGCAGGGCGACGCGACAGGAGAATCGCAGACGGACGCGGCTTTCCCCTAGGGACCTCGATCCGTCAGCGCTGAGGTCGCCTCGGTGGGGTGATTGGTCCACCCCGGTTTCCGGTTTTCCCCTGTGGTGCGGTACGGGACCGTCGCGTGTCGCTGCGGGGTGCGCCGGGGGGGTGCCACGTGGGTTGGACGTCTCCCGGGGTGGTGCGACCGTTCTCCGTACCGGCCAGGCGTCGAGATCAGCCGCGAGGTCGGCGGTGCGGATCCAGCTTTCCGGGGTGGCGGTGATGCCGTACTTCCAGCCGGTCGTCTTCTCCAACATGCTCCCCCTTTTGAAAGAGGGGGATTCCAGCCCGTACGGGCTGAGGTTCACGGGTGCTCGAACGGCCGGTGGCCGCTGTCACCCCGCGCGACGTGCATCCGCGCGGACATGCGCCGTGCCTCACCGGCGGGCGCGGTGACGCGTTCGCGTCAACCAAGATCTCATCCGAAGATCACGACGAACAGCACGAACGCGACCAGGATCGCCAGGACGATCCACCACACAGGCCAGTTGCCGCCGCCCTGCGGCTCCTCCGGGCCGCCGCCGCGCGGACGGTCCTCCGCGAGGTCCGGGTTCTCGGGACGGTCGTGCTTGTAGAAGTCACCGTCTCCAGCCATGCCCACATCACCCTCCTTCACCGGGAGGGTTCCCGAGTACCCGCAGCCGCCCCGGCCATACGCTCGGCTACGCCGACCGGGTGCGTGCACCCGGTCAGCGGGCATGTGCGGCACGACAGCGGACGGGGCCGGTCCCGCACGCCGTTGTGCGGAACCGGCCCCTGACCGTCCTGCCGCGGCCGACCGGAGCGACAGTGCAGGTCAGGGCAGGTCGCGGTCGGCCGCGGAGCGCTGGGGGCGCGGGCGGCTCAGCCCAGGCGCTCGACGAGCGCGCGGTACTGCTCCCACAGCTCCTCGGGCGTGTGGTCACCGAAGGTGTTCAGGTGGTCGGGGACCAGGGCGGCCTCCTCGCGCCACACCTCCTTGTCGACCGTGAGCAGGAAGCGCAGGTCGGAGGCGGACAGGTCCAGGCCGTCGGTGTCCAGCGCGGCCTCGGTCGGCAGGATGCCGATCGGCGTCTCGACGCCCTCCGCCCTGCCTTCCAGGCGCTCGACGATCCACTTCAGCACGCGGCTGTTCTCGCCGAAGCCCGGCCAGACGAACTTGCCCTGGTCGTCCTTGCGGAACCAGTTCACGTAGTAGATCTTCGGCAGCTTGGACTGGTCCCCCTCTTTGGAGACTGCAGCCTTGCCGACCTCGATCCAGTGGCCCATGTAGTCGCCCATGTTGTAGCCGCAGAACGGCAGCATGGCGAACGGGTCGCGGCGCAGCTCGCCGACCTTGCCCTCGGCGGCGGCGGTCTTCTCGGAGGCGACGTTCGCGCCGAGGAAGACGCCGTGGTTCCAGTCGAAGGACTCCGTCACCAGCGGCACGGCGCTGGCGCGGCGGCCGCCGAAGAGGATCGCCGAGATCGGCACGCCCCTGGGGTCCTCCCACTCCGGCGCGATGATCGGGCACTGGGCGGCGGGGGTGGTGAAGCGCGCGTTGGGGTGGGCGGCCGGGGTGCCCGAGGCGGGCGTCCAGTCGTTGCCCTTCCAGTCGGTCAGGTGGGCCGGGGTCTCCTCCGTCATGCCCTCCCACCACACGTCGTTGTCGTCGGTGAGGGCGACGTTGGTGAAGACGGAGTTGCCCCACAGCGTCTTCATCGCGTTGGCGTTGGTGTGCTCACCGGTGCCGGGCGCGACGCCGAAGAAGCCGGCCTCGGGGTTGATCGCGTACAGGCGGCCGTCCTCGCCGAACCGCATCCACGCGATGTCGTCGCCGATGGTCTCCACGCTCCAGCCGGAGATCGTCGGCTCCAGCATGGCGAGGTTGGTCTTGCCGCAGGCGCTCGGGAACGCGGCGGCGACGTACTTGGCCTCGCCGGTGGGCGGGGTGAGCTTGAGGATCAGCATGTGCTCGGCGAGCCAGCCCTCGTCGCGGGCCATGACGGAGGCGATGCGCAGGGCGTAGCACTTCTTGCCGAGCAGGGCGTTGCCGCCGTAGCCGGAGCCGTAGGACCAGATCTCGCGGTCCTCGGGGAAGTGCGAGATGTACTTGGTGGAGTTGCACGGCCAGGGGACGTCCTGCCGGCCCTGCTCCAGCGGGGCGCCGACGGTGTGGACGGCCTTGACGAAGAAGCCGTCGTCACCGAGTTCGTCGAGGACCGGCTGTCCCATGCGGGTCATGGTGCGCATGGACACGGCGACGTAGGCGGAGTCGGTGATCTCGACGCCGATCGCGGAGAGCGGGGAGCCGAGGGGGCCCATGCAGAACGGGACGACGTACATCGTCCGGCCCTTCATGGAGCCGCGGAAGATGCCGCCCTCGCCGTCCTCGCCCCGGAAGATCTCCCGCATCTCGGCGGGGGCCTTCCAGTGGTTGGTGGGGCCGGCGTCCTCCTCCTTCGCGGAGCAGATGAACGTACGGTCCTCGACGCGGGCCACGTCGGAGGGGTCGGAGGCCGCGTAGTAGGAGTTGGGGCGCTTGATCGGGTCGAGTTTCCGGAAGGTGCCCTTCTCGACGAGCTCCCCGCACAGTCGCTCGTACTCGGCCTCGGATCCGTCGCACCAGACCACCCTGTCCGGCTGCGTGAGGTCCGCGATCTCGTCGACCCACGAGATCAGGTCCTTGTGGTTGGTCGGAAGGGCGGAGGGAGCCGCGATGTCGCGCGCCACGATTGCTCCTAAATGAGGGGTTTTTTGTCTTGTCGCCCCGTGGGGGCTGCGACCCGGATGCTTCGTAGCCGCTCATCCGGTGCCGACCGCACTCATTTGATCATCCGACGCAGGCGCCCATCTGTCCAGAGGGCCGCACAGGTGAGCAGGGTGAGGAATCCCACGGTCACCGCGGTTCTTTGCGTCCGCGTTGTCGTCGGCTGAAGGACTTTTTGCGTTCGCCCGGATTTCCGGTGACCGCCGTGCCTGCACCGTGCGCTGATGCCTGACTTACGGGGACGTGGGTACCATGCGGCGCATGACTGCGTCCGCCTCCGACGCGCCCCTGGACACGCCGGCCGGTGGCCGCGGTCCGGCCGCGCTCTCCCTGCCGCATCCGGTCAAGCCGAAACTGCGCGGCTGGCTGCACCTCGGGATGTTCCCCGCCGTGCTGATAGCGGGGCTCGTGCTCACCGCCCTCGCCGACTCACCCCGGGGCCGCATGGCCTGCGGCATCTACGTCCTCACCGCCTGCCTGCTCTTCGGGGTCAGCGCGCTCTACCACCGCGGCAACTGGGGCCCCCGCCTGAGCGGCCTGCTGCGCCGCCTCGACCACGCGAACATCTTCCTGATCATCGCGGGCACCTACACCCCGCTGACCCTGCTGCTCCTGCCCGGCGCCAAGGGCCAGTGGCTGCTCTGGGGCATCTGGGCGGCCGCCGCCGCGGGCATCGTCTTCCGCGTCTTCTGGGTCGGCGCCCCGCGCTGGCTCTACACCCCGTGCTACATCGCGATGGGCTGGGCGGCCGTCTTCTACCTGCCGGACTTCCTGCGCACCGGCGGCATCGCGGTCATGGTCCTGGTCATCGCCGGCGGACTGCTCTACAGCGCGGGCGCCATCGTCTACGGCATCAAACGCCCCAACCCCTCCCCCCGCTGGTTCGGCTTCCACGAGGTCTTCCACTCCTTCACGCTGGCCGCCTTCGCCGTGCACTACGTCTGCATCTCCCTCGTCGCCTACCAGCACGCGTAAGCCGCCTGAGCCGCTGCCCCGGGGCGGCCGCGGCCGCCCCGGGGCCGGACAATGGCCCCATGACGGCCGCACAGTCCCCCTCCCCTTCCGCCGCCCCCGGCTCCCCCGCCGGCCCCCCGCCCGGCCTGCGGGAACGGAAGAAGATCAAGACCCGCGAGACGATCCGCGCGGCCACGTACGCGCTCGTCCGCGAGCAGGGGTACAACGCCACCACGACCGAGCAGATCGCCGAGCGGGCGGAGGTCTCGCCCTCCACCGTCTGCCGGTACTTCCCCACCAAGGAGGACATCGTCCTCACCGACGAGTGGGACCCGCTCCTCGCGGAAGCCCTGCGCGCCCGGCCCGCCGGCGAACCGTGGACGCGCTCCGTCCGCGAGGTGCTGCGCCAGGCCGTGGACCGGGGCATGGCCTGCGACCCGGAGGCGTCGCGGCTGCGCACCCGGCTGATGGCCGAGGTGCCCGCGGTGCGCGCCCGGATGACGGAGAACATGTCGGTCACCGGCCGGCTGCTCCGCGCCGCCGTCGCCGAGCGCACCGGCCGCGACCCGGAGAGCCTCGAAGTGCGGGCCTGGGCCATGTCCCTCCTCGGAGCGCTGATGGAGACCACCGTGTTCTGGGCCGAGAGGGGCCACCGCGACGACCTCGCCGGCCTCGTCGACCGCACCCTCACCGTCCTCGAACACGGCCTGCCCGCCGAGAACACCTGAGGCGCACGCGCCCGGCCGTGCCATCCTGACCGGGTGAACGGTCCCGAGATCCACGTCGAATTCGCGCCCGGCCTGCAGGTCTTCGTCCCCCACACCCGCCGCCGGGGCGCCACCGCCGTCGTCACCGACGGCGTCTCGTCGCTCGGCCACGTCGTGGAGTCCCTCGGCGTCCCGCTGACCGAGGTCGGCACGCTGGTCGTGGACGGCCGCGAGGTACCCGTGTCCCACGTCCCACGGGCGGACGAGACCGTACAGGTACGCGCCGTCCAGCGCCCCCAGCGGGTCCCCGGCGCGCCCCTGCGCTTCCTCCTCGACGTGCACCTGGGCACCCTCGCCCGCCGCCTGCGCCTGCTCGGCGTCGACACGGCGTACGAATCGACGGACATCGGCGACCCGGCCCTCGCCGCGCGCTCGGCGGCCGAGAAGCGGGTCCTGCTCAGCCGCGACCGGGGCCTGCTGCGCCGCCGCGAACTGTGGGCCGGCGCGTTCGTCTACAGCACCCGCCCCGACGACCAGCTCCGCGACGTCCTCGGCCGCTTCCACCCCGAGCTGCGGCCCTGGACCCGCTGCACCGCCTGCAACGGCCTACTGAGGCAGGCCACCAAGGACGAGGTGGCCGACCAGCTGGAGCACGGCACCCAGCGCACGTACGACGTCTTCGCCCGGTGCCGCGCCTGCGGCCGCGCCTACTGGAAGGGCGCCCACCACGACCAGCTGGAGGCGATCGTGGAACAGGCGATGAGTATGCGCACGCAGGGAAGTTGAGTACGCGGACCGATCAGCGGGGCGGCCCGGCCCGGTTGGCTGGAGCCATGACAGCGACGACGCGGAACGCGGCAGCCAGGGAGCCCGGACACAACAGCACGGTGTGGGCCGCCGTGGGACTGGGCCTGCTCCTGCCCATGGTCATCGGCTGCTGGCTGCTCGCCCTGTCCACCCGGCACGGCACGCAGTGCGTGATGTACGGCGACTACTACGAGGACTGCCACCAGGGTTCGGGAGAGGTTCTCTACGGCTTCTTCTTCGCCTCCGTGGCCGCCGGGGTGAGCGCGCTGGTGCTCCCCCGCCGGTGGGCGTCCGCCCGCACCGGGGCCGCCGCACTCCAGTGGGCCGCCCAGGTGCTGCTGGCGTTCCTCATCCTCGCCCTCAACTCCTGACGCGCGCCCCTCACTCGCTCAGCGCGGCGCGCAGCCGGTCCGGGTCGGTGGTCGGGGCGTCGCAGGTGAAGTTGCGGCAGACGTAGGCGGCGGGCTCGCCGTTCACCAGGGGGCGGTCGGCGAGCAGCGGGAACTCGTCGCTGCCCGCGGTGCCGTAGGCGACGACGGCGCCGGGGGCGGGGGCCAGAAGTGCCGTGCGGTGCAGGGCCCGTGCCCGCTCGTCGGCCAGGGCGGGGCCGACGACGGCGACCTCGCGCGGGCCGTCGAACGCGGCCTCGGCGACGGCCAGCCCCCAGCCGATGAAGCGCGGCACGCGCGGGCCGAGCGCCCGGACCACGCCCAGCGCCCGTTCCGCCGCGGTGCGGTGGGGCTCTGAGCCGGTGTGGGCGGCGTAGGCGAGCAGGGCGCCCGCCGCGGCCGTCCAGCCGGACGGGGCGGCGTTGTCGGTCGGGTCCTGGGGGCGGCGGATCAGCTTCTCGGCGTCGACGGCGGTGTCGTAGAGGGAGCCGGACTCCCGGTCGGTGAAGCGGGTCAGGACGTGGTCGAGGAGCAGACCCGCGAAGTCGAGCCAGACGCCCTCGCCGGTGACCGCGGCGAGCGCGAGGAAGCCCTCGGCGACGTCCGCGTAGTCCTCCAGCACCCCGGCGTTGGCCCCGGCCCGCCCGTCCCTGCTGGTACGCCCCAGCGCGGCGTGCTCGTCCATGTGCAGCCGTACGAGCAGGTCGGCGGCGCCGAGCGCGGCCTCCACCAGGTCGGGGCGGTCGAAGTAGGCGCCGGTCTCGGCGAGGGCGGCGATCGCCAGACCGTTCCAGGCGGCAACGACCTTGTCGTCCCGGCCGGGGGCGGGCCGGGCGGCGCGCGCCTCGAACAGCCGGCGGCGGATCGCGTCGATGCGCGCCGCGTCGTGGACGCCCTCGCGCACGGGCAGCTGGAGGACGGAGGCCCCCTGCTCGAAGGTGCCCTCCTCGGTGACGCCGAAGTACTGCGCGGCGAGTTCGGCGTCCTCGGCGCCGAGCACCTCGCGCAACTGCCCGGGCGTCCAGACGTAGTAGGCGCCCTCCACGTGCCCGCCGGTGCCGTCGTCACTGTCGGCGTCCAGCGCGGAGGCGAACCCGCCCTGCTCCGTGCGCAGTTCACGGACCATGAAGTCGGCGGTCTCCAGGGCCACGCGGCGGGCCAGCTCCGAGCCGGTGGTGCGCCACAGGTGGGCGTAGACCCGGCAGAGCAGCGCGTTGTCGTACAGCATCTTCTCGAAGTGCGGCACGACCCAGTCGCGGTCCACGGAGTAGCGGGCGAAGCCCCCGCCGAGCTGGTCGTAGATGCCGCCGCGGGCCATCCGCTCGCAGGTGTCCCGGGCCATCTGCAAGGCGCCCTCGGAGCCGGTGCGGGCGTGGTGGCGCAGCAGGAACTCCAGCACCATCGACGGCGGGAACTTGGGCGCCCCGCCGAACCCGCCGCGCTGCGGATCGTACTCACGGGTCAGCGCGAGCAGCGCCTGCCCCAGTTCCTCGCCGCCCGGTGTCCGCGTACCGCCGTAGTCGATCTCCCGCTGGGCCAGGTCCCGGACGATCTTCCCGGCGACGTCGGTGACCTCCTCGCGGCGGGTCTCCCAGGCCTGCTGGACACCCTGGAGCACCTGCCGGAAGGAGGGCATGCCCTGCCGGGGCGCGGGCGGGAAGTAGGTGCCGAAGTAGAACGGTTCGGCCTCGGGCGTCAGGAACACGGTCATCGGCCAGCCGCCCTGCCCGGTGGCCGCCTGCACCGCCTCCATGTAGACGGCGTCGACGTCGGGCCGCTCCTCCCGGTCGACCTTGACGCTGACGAAGTGCTCGTTGAGGTAGTCGGCGACTGCTTCGTCCTGGAAGCTTTCCGCTGCGAGGACATGGCACCAATGGCAGCTCGAATAGCCGACGCTCAGGTGCACGGGCACACCACGCCGCCGCGCCTCCTCGAACGCTTCCGACGACCAGGGCCACCAGTCGACGGGGTTGTCGGCGTGCTGGAGGAGATAGGGGGAGGTTTCCTGAGCCAGGCGATTCGGCATGGTCCCATCCTGCCCGACGGGGGCGACAGATCGCAGAACGACCTGCGCGTCGTCCCCCGGAGACCCCGTCGCCGCCCGGCCCGCTCAGCGCCAGACGGGGGCGAGCCGGGAAAAGTCCCAGGCCTGCTTTCCCTTCACGCCGGGCCGGACGATGCAGTGCACCAGGACTGGTCCGGCGATCTGCCGCCTCTCCGTCAGCTCGCCGGACTTCCAGCGCCCACGCATCTCCTGCGTCAAGCTCGGCCCTGCCGGTGAGCCGGAGAGCAGGAGTCGCTCAAGGGCCTCATCCGCCAGTGGACCACTGATGCTGCACCGCTGACAGGACCGGCACGTGTAGACGTACGGGCTCCTGCGGCTCCTGCCCTTCTGCGCACACAGGGCGCCGCGGCACAGCGTGCCATCGGTCCGTTGCGCACCGCAGCGCAGGAGGCCAGTGGCCAGGTGCCGTGGAGCGGGGCGCCCCCCGCCTTTGCATCGGGGAGTCCACTGCGTGACGGTCTGCGCATCGGGCCTGCCGCCCCGGGTTCCTGTGACGCCGAGGTCGCACCAGTCCCGGGCGATCGCTCGGCAACGCAGACGACTCCGTGTACGTTCCCACCCTCGGCCGTGCGCCCCCGCACCAGGTCCTCGAGCAACCGATCGAACCCGGGCCGCACCACGCCTTCCTTGGACGCGGTGCGCCCGTTGTCGACGTAGGTGGCCACCACCCGGCAGCCGTACTCGTGCGCGGTGCGCTCGTTGATCCGCAGCTGACGGCGGACTCCGTGACCGTCCCTTTGCCGGAAATCCCCGGATGTCCGGGCGTAGGACGCGACATGGAGGAGTTCGCTTTGCCCGTGCGTATGAACGTCGTTCATGTCCCCACCTTTCCGGCCATCAGATCGACGTTCACAAAAACAAGCGAGTCTTGTGAAAGTCACGACAACGGCGCCAGTGATCGCCACCCCCTCGCGCCGGCGCGCCGCTCGAAGGACACTTGTAGGCGAAGGAGTTGCCGCCGGAGGGGGACGGGACATGCGGGACGCTCATCGGGCGGAGGCCGAACGGCTGCTGGGCCGGGCCGTGGAGGAGGAGGTGCGCCGGTCGGGCGGGCGTGTGGACGGCGGCGTCCTGCTCTCGCGCGCCAAGGCCGCGCTGGACTCCCTCGCCCGGCCCGCCCAGGAGGAGTACGAGGCGTACACCAGGGCGCTGGACGAGGCGGCGGCCGGGCAGCTGACCTTCGCGCAGCGCTACGCGCGCGAAGGGTCCGGAACTCCCCTGCTGGTGGCGGTCGTTGCCGCGCTCGCCGCCGCCGCGGGCGACCTGGCGCTCGGCACCGGGGCGGGCACCGCCCTCGGCGCGGGTGCCGTCGCCGGCGTGGCGGGCGCCGCCACCACCGTCGTCAAGGTGAGCGCCGCCCATCTGCCCGCCGCCCACCGGCGGGCGGGCGCGGCCGGTCAGCCCGGCGGCCCCGAGCAGCTGCGACTGCAGTGGCTCACCGCCCTGGAGGTGCGCGGCATCCGGCCGTTCCTGGACCAGCAGCGCGTGCTCACCGCCTCCGTCGCGCCGAAGAAGGCGGCGCCCCGGCTGCGCGGCACGGACAAGAGCGCGGCGGCCCGCCGGCGCAGCGTGCTGGAGCAGTCCTTCGGCCAACTGCCGCAGCCGAACGGCCTGTTCGCCGGGCGTCGGCAGGAGCTGGCGCGCATCCGGCAGTGGGTGCAGGCGGCCCGGGCCCACACCGAGACCCGGCCGACGGTCGTCGTGCTGCACGGTGCGCCCGGCTCCGGCCGCTCCACCCTCGCCGTGCGCGCGGCGCACGAGCTGCGCGACCAGTTCCGCGGCGCGGTCGTCGTCGACCTGCGCGGCGACAGCGTGGACGAACCGCCGCTGTCGACCCGCGACGCGCTGCTGCACCTGCTGAACCGGCTCGGCGCGCCCCGCGAGCAGCTCCTGTTCCGTGACCGTTCCTCCCCCGACCAGCAGGTCAAACGGCTGGGCGAGCTGTACGACCAGCATCTGACGGGCCTGCCGGTGACCATCGTGCTGGACGACGCCCCGGACGCCGGACAGGTGCGGGCCCTGGTGCCCGAGCGCTCCGACAGCCTGGTCCTGGTCACCGCCCGTACCCCGCTGGAACTGCCCGCCGACCTGCCGGCCTGGGTGTACCAGCTGCCGGTCGAGGCCCTGGACGAGGCGGGCGCCGAGGAACTGCTGGGCGCCGCCGCCGAGGACACCTCCGGGCCCTACGACGCGGAGTCGGCCGAGCGGATCCACGCGCTGTGCGGCGGGCTGCCGCTGGCGCTGCGGATCGCGGGCTCCGCCCTCGGCCCGCGCTCGCCGCGCCGGCTGGCCACCGACCTCGCGGCGTACGGCCCGGTCGACCCGGTCGAGCGGGCCCTGTGGCTGCGCTACACCGACCAGGCGGAACCCGCCCGCCGGCTGCTGCGCCGGCTCGCCCTGGCGGGACGCGCCTCACTGGGCGCCGCGGCGGCGGCAGCTCTGCTGGCCACGGACGAGGCCGAGGCGACCCGGCACCTGACGGCCCTCGCCCGCGCCGGTCTGATCGACCACGTGCGGGGCAGCCGCTACCGGCTGCACGACCTGGTACGGGCCTTCGCCCACGCACGGTTGCTGGACGAGGAGGACCCCGCCGAGCGCACGGCCGCGCAGGAGCGGCTGATCGGGAACTACGCCGAGCTGGCCGACTCCGTGCTGCGCCTGGTCGACGGCAACAACTCGACCCGCTCGGACCGCTTCAGCCCGCACGGCTTCACCTCCCTCGACGAAGCGCTGCGCTGGCTGGACGACGAGTCCAGCTTCATCACGGCGGCGCTGCGGCACGCCGAGGACGTGAACCAGGCCGCAGTCCTCAACCTGCTGGGCGCGCTGTGCGACTACTGCCTGCTGCGCGGCGACCTGTACCGGCTGGGCGAGATCAGCGAGCTGACCCAGGCCGTCGACCAGGGGCTGCTCGTCCGCTCGGTGCAGTGGCGCACCGGTATCGCGGCCCGGCAGCTGGGCGAACTGGACCAGGCCCGCGCCACGCTCGCCTCGGTCGTCGACCTGTACCGGGAGGCGCACCACGAGGCGGGTGCGGCCCGCGCGCTGAACTCGCTCGGCATCACGCTGCACCACCAGGGCAACCTGGGCGAGGCCGCGGCCCGGCTGCGCGAGGCCATGGCGCTGCAGGACGTGCCGCAGCTGGCCACCGACCGGGCGTGGACGATGCACGCACTGGCGGCGGTGGAGCGCGACCGGGGCAATCTCGCCGAGGCGCTGGACCTGTTGACGGGTTCCCTGGTGCTGCACCGCGAGGGCGGCTCGGTGCACGGCGAGGCGTGGGCCCACTTCCAGCTGGGCCAGCTCGCGCTGCGCCAGGGCGACGTGGAGCGCGCCGAGACGAACCTGCGCGAGGCCCTGGAGCGCTACGGCCGCACCCGCGACGCCCGCGGTGAGGCCTGGGCCCTGACCCAGCTGGCCCGCGCCCGGCTGCTGGCCGGGGAGAGGGCGGAGGCGGTGGAGGCGCTGCGCGGGGCGGCCGCCCGGCACCGCGACAACGAGGACGCCCGCGGCGAGGCGTGGACGCTGTACTACCTGGGGCAGGCGCTGGAGGAGACCGGCGGCCTGGACCATGCGGTGCGTGAGCTGGAGCGGGCCCGCACGATGTTCTCCCGGATGCGCGACGTCTACGGCCTGGCCTGCGCCCGCCACCACTCGGCCCGGGTGACCCGCGACCAGCGGGCGGCGCAGACCGGCTCGCTGCGCAACTCGGGTTTCGCCCGCCAGCTCCTGGTCGACGCCCGCGCCGACTTCCAGCGCATCGGTGTGGCGCACGGCGAGGCCTGGACCTGCCTGGAGCTGGCCGTGGTCGACGCGGGCAACGCCCGCACGCCGCAGGCCCTCGCCCTGTGCGACGAGGCGCTGGCCCTGTTCGCCTCCTACGGTGACCGGCGCGGCGAGGACTGGGCGCGCTTCCTGCGCTGCACGCTGCTGCCGTACGCGGCGCCCGGCGGCGTGGAGGTCGGCACGGCGGTCGCCCAGGAGGACCTGGCCGCCCTGGCCCGCGCCGGGCACCCGCTGCGGGACCGGAAGCTGGAGGGCTACGTCGAGGCGTACCGGCTCGTCCTGGAACGCGGTGTGAGCCTGGAGGCGGGCTGGCAGGCGTGGCGCCTGGGCATGGTCCCGGACCGGCATGCCCGCGAGGTGATGGGGGTGGAGGCGGCCCCGGCGCCGGGGTGAGGGAAGCGGGCGGCGGGTGCGCGGGCATGCCTCAGGGTGATCGCGCCCACCGGGAGCGGTGGGTGCGATCACCCTGGGGACGGGCGCACGGCCGTGACGCCGACGCGCGGGTCCTCAGCCCTTGGAGGGGTGGGCCCGGCCCGGGCCGCCGGTGCCCTTGCCGGGCTGGTTGCCGTCGGCCTCCGCGGACTCCTTGAAGTCCACCTTGCCCATGTGGCGGTTCATGGACTTCATCAGGAACCACACCGCCAGGGCCATCACCGCGAAGACGATGAAACCGAGGACGCCGGGGGTGACCTTGTTCTTGTCGAACTCGGCCAGGGTGACCAGATGCGTCGTTGCCAGGCTCGCGCTTGCGCTCATGTCAGGCATTCTCCCTCAGGGCTACCGGACGCCCGCAAAGAGGTCGTCCTCGGGCAGCGAGGTGTCGACGAGCGACTTCGCCAGCTCGTACTCCTCGGTCGGCCAGACCTCCTTCTGGATGTCCATCGGCACCCGGAACCAGCCGCCGTCGGGGTCGATCTGCGTGGCGTGGGCGATCAGCGCCTTGTCGCGGGTCTCGAAGAAGTCCGCGCAGGGAACGTGCGTGGTCAGCGTGCGGTCCTTGTGACCGGACTTCTCCCAGCGCTCCAGCCACTCGCCGTAGGGGGACTCCAGGCCCCGGTCGAGCAGGGCCTTGTGCAGTGCCTCGGTGCGCGCGCGGTTGAAGCCCTGGTTGTAGTACAGCTTCACCGGCCGGTACGCCGGGCCGTACTCCTCCTCCGGGTACTTCTCGGTGTCCGTCGCGCCCTCGAAGGCCACCATCGAGATCTTGTGGGTCATGATGTGGTCGGGGTGCGGGTAGCCGCCGTTCTCGTCGTAGGTGGTGATCACCTGCGGACGGAAGGAACGGATCTGGCGCACCAGCTCGCCGGCCGCCTTGTCGACGTCCTCCAGGGCGAAACAGCCCTCGGGCAGCGGCGGCAGCGGGTCGCCCTCGGGCAGGCCGGAGTCGACGAAGCCGAGCCACTCCTGCTTGACGCCGAGGATCTCGCGGGCCTCGTCCATCTCCTTCTTGCGCACTTCGTGGATGTGCTCCTCGATGTACGTGTCGCCCTGGAGCTTGGGGTTGAGGATGGAGCCGCGCTCTCCGCCCGTGCAGGTCACCACCAGCACGTCCACCCCCTCGGACACGTACTTGGCCATGGTGGCCGCGCCCTTGCTCGACTCGTCGTCGGGGTGCGCGTGCACGGCCATCAGTCGCAGCTGGTCAGTCAAGGCTCAATCCTCAAGGTCAAGTCGGTGCCCTGTGTCGCCGGGCGTTCCATGGCCGCCGCCACGGTGCCTCGTCGTTCCGGGGTGGCGGCCGAGCCGCGGTCCCGGGCTTCTATAGTGACCGAATCGGGGGGCGAATAATTCCGGAGTCCGCTCCGGGGCCCCTCACGGGACGTCCGTCCCGCCCCCCTGCCGAGAGGACGATCATGAGTACGGCGAGCACCCGGCTGCCCGAGGGCCGCTACGGCCGCTCCCCGGACGAACGCGCAGACCACAAACTCAAGATCGCCGGTGCCGTCCTGGGCGCCTTCCTCCTCGTCCTGATCGGCTACTTCGCCTACCACTACGTCGGGCAGAACAAGATCAGCGCGCAGGTCGTCTCGTTCGAGGCGTCGGACGACGCGGTGCAGATCCACCTGGAGGTGCACAAGGACGCCGACGCGCGCGGCTACTGCACGCTGCGCTCCCAGGCGGCCGACGGCACCGAGGTGGGCCGGGCCGACTTCCGCTTCGACCAGCACGCCAAGCAGGTCGACAAGGTCCTCACCCTGCGCACGACGGCCCGGGGGACGACCGGCGAGCTGCTGGGCTGCCACGCCGGCTGACGCCGCGCGGCGTGCGGTGCGCCGGCCGGCTGGGCGTCTGACACGCCGGTCGGCGGGGCCACGCCCGGCGACGCCATCGCGCCAGGTGGAATACGCAGGCGCTGACCTGCGTTGACGCACATTAGATGGCTTATGTCCTCCCCCTTTCGCCGCTGAATTGTTAGGCTCGTGGTTTCGCCCATCCATGAGGGACCATTCTTCTGGGTAGGGCGATGCTTTGTATCCCCAGTACCGACGAGGAGCACCTGTGACCCAGACCAGCGAGAACGTCACCTGGCTGACCCAGGAGGCGTACAACAAGCTCAAGGACGAGCTTGAGTACCTTACTGGTCCTGCGCGCACCGAGATCGCCGCCAAGATCGCGGCCGCGCGTGAGGAGGGCGACCTGCGCGAGAACGGTGGGTACCACGCGGCCAAGGAGGAGCAGGGCAAGCAGGAGCTCCGTGTGCGCCAGCTGACCCAGCTCCTTGAGAACGCCCAGGTCGGCGAGGCTCCGGCCTCCGCGGACGGCGCGGTCGCGCCGGGCATGGTCGTCACGATCGCCTTCGACGGGGACGAGGACGACACGCTGACCTTCCTGCTGGCCTCCCGCGAATACGCGAGTGCCGACATCGAGACCTACTCGCCCCAGTCGCCCCTCGGCTCCGGTGTGATCGGCCACAAGGTCGGCGAGGACGCGGAGTACGAGCTGCCGAACGGCAAGAAGGCTTCGGTGACGATCCTCAAGGCCGACCCGTACAACGCCTGAACCCCGCCCTGCCTCACGGGCAGGGCCTGAGCCCCCGCCGCCCCTCACCGGGCGCCGGGGGCTCCGTCACGTCCCGGGGTGGCCGGACTCAGGCCGTGGCCGAGCGGTACTTGCGCACCGCCCAGGTCCGGAAGACGAGGATGATCAGGGCCGAGCAGATCAGCGAGGCCCACACCGGGTGCTCCATGGGCCAGGCCGTCGAGTGCGACTGCCCCGGGTTGCCGAAGAGCACGCGGCACGCCTGGACGGTCGCGCTGAACGGGTTCCACTCGGCTATGTGCCGCAGCCACGGTGTCATCCGGCCGGAATCCACGAACGCGTTCGAGATGAACGTCACCGGGAAGAGCCACACCAGTCCACCGGAGGTGGCCGCCTCGGGCGTGCGCACCGACAGGCCGATCAGGGCACCTATCCAGGTGAAGGCGTACCCGAGCAGGAGCAGCAGACCGAAGGCGGCGAGCATCCGGCCGGCGTTCGTGCCGTGCTCCGAGCCGACGCGCCAGCCGACCAGCAGGGCGACGACGGCGAGGACGAGCAGGGTGAGCGCCGTCTGCACCAGGTCGGCCAGGGTGCGCCCGGTCAGCACCGCACCCCGCGCCATGGGCAGCGAGCGGAAGCGGTCGATGAGGCCCTTGTGCATGTCGTCGGCGATGCCCGCGCCGGAACTGGCGGTGGCGAACGTGACGGTCTGCGCGAAGATGCCGGCCATCAGGAAGTTCTTGTAGGTGCCGGGGTCGGTGGTCCCGCCTATCGTCATGGAGCCGCCGAACACGTAGGTGAACAGCACCACGAACATGATCGGCTGGATGAGCCCGAAGATCACCACCTCGGGAATCCTGGACATCCGGATCAGGTTCCGCTGGGCGACCACGAGGGAGTCGCGGACGGACCGGGCCAGGGCGTTGCCCGGCGCGAGGGTCCGCGCCGGGTCGGTGACGGCACTCACTTGACGGCCTCCTTCTTGCGCCTGCTGTCCTTCGCCGCGGCGCCGCTCGCCCCGGACTCTCCCGTCGAGCCCTCCTTCTCCTTCGCGGCGTGGCCCGTCAGGGAGAGGAAGACGTCGTCCAGGGTGGGGCGGCGCAGACCGACGTCGTCGATCTCGATCCCGCGGGAGTCCAGTTCGCGGATGACCTCGGCCAGCAGCCTGGCGCCGCCCGAGACGGACACGGTGAGCTTGCGTGTGTGTTCCTCGACGGTGGTCTCGCCCTTGCCGAAGCCGCCCAGCACCTCGGCGGCGGTGGCGATGTGCTCGCGCTCGCGCACCACGACCTCGACGCGCTCGCCGCCGGTGCGGGCCTTGAGCTGGTCGGAGGTGCCGCGGGCGATGACCCGGCCGTGGTCGACCACGGCTATCTCGTGCGCGAGGTGGTCGGCCTCCTCCAGGTACTGCGTGGTCAGCAGCAGGGTCGTGCCGCCGGAGACCAGTTGTTTGATGACCTCCCACAGCTGCTGGCGGTTGCGGGGGTCGAGGCCGGTGGTCGGCTCGTCCATGAACATCACCGGCGGGGCGACCACGAGCGCCGCCGCGAGGTCGAGTCTGCGGCGCATGCCGCCGGAGTAGGTCTTCGCGGGCCGGTCGGCCGCCTCGGCGAGGCGGAACTGCTCCAGCAGCTCCTGGGCGCGGGCCTTCGCGGCCCTGGCCCGCATCTGGTAGAGCCGGCCGACCATCTGGAGGTTCTCGCGGCCGGTCAGGTACTCGTCGACCGCGGCGAACTGGCCGGACAGGCCGATCGAGCGGCGCACCTCGTCGGGCTGCCGGAGTACGTCGATACCCGCGACGACGGCCTTGCCGCTGTCGGGCCGCAGCAGCGTGGTCAGACAGCGGACGGTGGTGGTCTTGCCCGCGCCGTTCGGTCCGAGCAGGCCGAGCACGGTGCCCTCGGGGACGTCGAGGTCGACGCCGTCCAGAGCCCTTACGTCACCGAAGGTCTTCACCAGGCCTTCGGCGTAGATGGCGCCTGGCATGTGAGTCTCCACGTCATCAGCGGTGGTCAGGAGTGGTCCGAGACGTTCACACCATAACGCGATGTATCGCGTCCCTCAACGCATTTCACCGAACGAGTGGCGGAGAGGAATCGGAGCCGCGTGTTCCGTCGGGACGGCTCAGGCGATGACCGTGTAACCGGCCTCGCGCAGGGCCTGGCCGACCTCGGCGCAGTGCGCCGGCCCCTTCGTCTCCAGGTGGAGCTCGACCTCCGCCTCCGTGAGCCCGAGCCGCGGGTCGGTCCGTACGTGACTCACATCGAGAACATTGGCATCCACCACTGACAACACCCCGAGCAGCGTGGCCAGAGCCCCGGGACGGTCCGTCAGGCGCAGCCGGACGGCCAGGTAGCGGCCCTGGGCCGCCATGCCGTGCCGCAGGACGCGCTGGAGCAGCACCGGATCGACGTTGCCACCGGAGAGCACCGCCACGACCGGCCCCGCCAAGGCCTCCTCGGCCCCCTTGGCCCCCTGCGTGCCGAGCAGCGCCGCCACCGGGCTCGCGCCGGCCGGCTCCACCACCAGCTTGGCCCGCTCCAGGCACAGCAGCAGCGCGGCCGAGAGCTGGTCCTCTCCGACCGTGCGCACCTCGTCCACCAGTTCGGAGACGATCCCGAACGGCACGTCACCCGGCCGCCCGACCTTGATCCCGTCGGCCATCGTCGTCGGGTTCCCGATCGCCACCGGCCGCCCCGCGGCCAGCGAGGGGGGGTAGGCGGCCGAGCCCGCCGCCTGCACCCCGATGATCCGCACGTCCGGCCGCAGCGCCTTCACCGCCACCGCGATCCCGGCCGCGAGCCCGCCGCCGCCGATGCCGACGACGATCGTGCGCACCTGCGGGCACTGCTCCAGGATCTCGAGCCCCACCGTGCCCTGGCCCGCGATCACGTCCGGGTGATCGAAGGGGTGGATGAAGACCGCGCCGGTCTCGGCCGCGTACTCCTGCGCGGCGGCCAGCGTCTCGTCGACCACCTGGCCGTGCAGGCGCACCTCCGCGCCGTACCCCTCGGTCGCACTGATCTTCGGCAGCGGGGCGCCCTTCGGCATGAACACGGTGGCGTGCACCCCGAGCAGCGCCGAGGCGAGAGCGACGCCCTGCGCGTGGTTGCCCGCGCTCGCGGCCACCACCCCCGCGGCACGCTCCTCCGGAAGCAGGCCGGCGATCCGGACGTAGGCGCCGCGCAGCTTGAACGAACCCGTGCGCTGGAGGTTCTCGCACTTGAGGAAGACCGGCGCGCCCGCCAGCTCGGACAGGTGCCTGCTGCTCTCCATCGCGGTCACCCGCGCCACGCCGGAGAGCATCTTCTGGGCACCCCGCACGTCGTCCAGCGTGACGGGCGGGAAGGACTCAGCCGTGCCGTAGCTCATGATTCGAGTCTCGCAGTTCACGGCCGCGGCACGCCGGTGTGACCAACCTGCGAGACCGGTTTGCGCAGCGCCGGTACGCCCCGGCGCCCGGCCGCGTACCCTGTCCCCCAACCCAGCAGCCCGTCAGAAGTGAGCCTCCGGCCATGCCCACAACACCCGAAATGTCGATGGACATGACGACCGTCGGTGACACCGGTCTCCTCGAAACCCTCCAGCACGAGGTGGCGCTGTTCGCCCGCCGTGCGGAGCAGACCCGGCTCGGCGGGGTCGGGCAGGTGCGCAACTCCATGGACCGGGCCGCCTACCTGCTGCTCAACCGCCTCGACAAGGAAGGCCCGATGGGCGTCAAGGCGCTCGCAGGCAGCATGGGCATCGACTCCTCCACCGTCACCCGGCAGGTGGCGCCGCTCGTCGACACCGGGCTGGTCAAGCGCACCTCGCACCCCGAGGACGGGCGGGCCGTGGTGCTGCAGCTCTCCCCGCGCGGGCTGACGCGGCTGGAGGAGGTGCGTACGTCCAGGCGCCGGCTGATGGCCGAGCTGACCGAGGACTGGACGCCCGAGGAGCGTGCGACGTTCTGCTCCTTGCTGACCCGCTTCAACAGCGCACTTTCCGGCCGCCAGTCGCCGCAGGGCGGCGCGGCCCGGGAGGCGGGACCGGCGTCCTGACCCCAGGCGCACGGGCGGCACGGCGTGCCGACCGCCGCGCCCGGCGCGGGCCGTGGCCGAGCCCCCTTCCGTCCCCCCGGACCGGCCCGGCGCCACATGCCCGCTGCGCGGCTCTTGACCGGCGGGCCGCCCCTGGCCTGATATGAGACCCGGGGGCCGGTCGCACCGGTTTCGCGTCCCGTCGCGCGGGCACCGGGCCCCGTCTTCCGACGATCGCCCTTGGCAGGAGGCGCGGTGCGAGAACGGCAGGCGTCGCACGGCGCGCGCCGGGTCCGGGAGTTCGAGGCGTTCGTCGCGGGCGCGGCGGGGCGGCTGCTGCATGCCGCCACTCTGCTCACCGCGGAGGCCCCGGACGACAACCCGCGCGCGCGGCGGCTGCTGACGCTGGCCCTCGCGCACACGTACGCGCGCTGGGACCGGTTGCGCGGCGAGGACCCCTACGAACGCGCCCGCCAGACGCTGGCCGTCCGGTTCGCCCGCGAGGCGTGGCACCAGCACGGCGTGCGGGTCCGCGCCCGCCCCGCGCCGCCCGGCGCCCTGGCCGCCCTGACGCCGCAGGAGCGGCTGGTCGTCGTCCTCAGGCTGTACGAGGGCGTCGCCGAGGAGCAGGCGGCCGCTCTGCTGGGCCTGCCCGTCGAACGGGTCAGGGTCATCTGCGACCGGTCGATCGCCGCGCTCACCCACGCACCCGCGCGCGGCGCCCCTGCCGGACACGGCCCGAAGGTGGCTCCTTCGTAGTCGGCGCGGGGTCGGTCGGCATCACGGGCACGACGGAGACCAACGGGGGCTGAAGTGAACAGAGTGGAGCGTGAGTCGGCCGTACGGCGGATCCTGGAGCAGACGCCGCCCCAGGTGCCCGCCGAGCTGTACGACGATGCCGTACGCCGCGGGGGCCGCATGCTGCGCCGCCGCACGCTCGCCCGCCGCGCGCTGTTGCTGCTGCTGTGTGCCGCGGCGGTGGCCTTCGCGGTGTGGGCGCTGACGGTACGTCCGTGGGCGGTGCCGCCGTCGCAGACGACCCCGCCCGTGACGGGCTGGTGAGGCCGGCCCCGGCTGCCCGGTCCGGCTGCCCGGCCTGACTAGCCGAGGGCCTGTTGCAGGTCCTCCAGCAGGTCGTCGACGTTCTCGATGCCGACGGAGAGACGGACCAGGTCCGCGGGGACCTCCAGGGCGGAGCCCGCCGCGGAGGCGTGGGTCATGCGTCCCGGGTGCTCGATCAGGGACTCGACGCCGCCCAGCGACTCACCGAGGGTGAACACCTTGGCCCGGTTGCAGACCTGCACAGCGGCCTCCTCGCCGCCCTCGACCCGGAAGGAGACCATGCCGCCGAACGCCTTCATCTGCTTCGCGGCGACCTCGTGGCCGGGGTGGTCGGGCAGTCCCGGGTACAGGACGCGTGTCACGCGCGCGTGCCGGGACAGCATGTCGGCGACCTTCGTGGCGTTCTCGCTGTGGCGGTCCATGCGCACCGCGAGCGTCTTGGTGCCGCGCAGCACCAGCCAGGAGTCGAAGGGGCCGGCGACCGCGCCCATGGCGTTCTGGTGGTACGCCAGCTCGTCACCGAGCCCGGCGTCGCTCACGATCAGCGCACCGCCGACGACGTCCGAGTGGCCGCCCATGTACTTGGTCAGGGAGTGCACGACGACGTCGGCGCCGAGCGCGAGCGGCTGCTGCAGGTACGGCGTGGCGAAGGTGTTGTCCACGACGAGCCTGGCCCCGGCGTCCCGGGCGACCTGGGCGACGGCGGCGATGTCGGTGATGCCGAGCAGCGGGTTGGAGGGGGTCTCCACCCACACGACCTTCGTCCTCGGGGTGAGGGCGGCCCGTACGGCGGCCGGGTCGCTGGTGTCGGCGACCGACCACTCCACGCCCCAGCGGGAGACGACCTTGGCGAACAGGCGGAACGTGCCGCCGTAGGCGTCATCGGGGATCACGACGTGGTCACCGGGGACGAGCAGCGTGCGCAGCAGGCAGTCCTCGGCCGCCAGTCCGGACGCGAACGCGAGCCCCCGCCGGCCGCCCTCCAGGGCGGCGAGGTTCTCCTCCAGGGCGGTCCTGGTCGGGTTGGCGCTGCGGCTGTACTCGTAACCGCCGCGCAGACCGCCGACGCCGTCCTGCTTGTAGGTCGAGACCTGGTAGATCGGCGGGACGACCGCGCCGGTGAGGGGATCGGCGGTGTTGCCCGCGTGGATCGCGAGGGTCTCGAAGTGCTGACTGATGTGCTCGTCGCTCATGGGCCCGAGCGTAGTGCTCCCACGGCGTCGGCGCGGGAGGCAGGGCGCGCCGCCGCCGGGGGCCGGGCCACCGGGACGGTCACCGGGCCCGGCACCAGGCTCGCCACCGGGCACTCCACCGGTCCGGTCGTCGGTTTTCCACAGGCTCAGGCCGCAGGTTGGCCAATTGTCGGCGCGGTCTGGTTCGCTTGAGGCATGGAAATTCTCTGGGCCCTGACGGCGCTGGTGCTGCTGAGCTTCGTGCTGCTCCCGTTCCTGCGGCGCAGGCGGGGCGTCATCGAGCAGGTGCCGCCGGGACACCCGGACGCCGCGGACCCGGCGAACTACGGATTCGTGCGGCAGGAGGAGCTGGACGTCCGCATGCCCGGCCCCGACCAGGAC
Organism: Streptomyces sp. NPDC056160; assembly: GCF_042268205.1. NCBI lineage: Bacteria > Bacillati > Actinomycetota > Actinomycetes > Kitasatosporales > Streptomycetaceae > Streptomyces > Streptomyces sp. NPDC056160. The sequence continues at coordinate 13,320 of NZ_JBHJUW010000033.1, read as the reverse complement.
CTGCTGGACGTGCTGGACCTCGTGCAGCGCACCCAGGACTACCGCGCGGCCTCCCAGCTGCTGGCGGGCACCGAGGCGGAGGGCGAGCTGCGCTGGCAGCGCGTGCAGGCCTTCGCCGGCGCCGCCGCGCTGGAGCTCCAGCAGCGTCCGGGCGGGGTCAGCCAGACGCCGGGCGGGCAGTGGCTGCGGGTGTGGCGGGCCGAGGCTCCCAAGGACGCGGGCGGCGCGGCCGTGCACGCCGAGTTCCTGGTCCAGCAGGCGTGGCGGACGTCGACGCCGGGGACGGACGAGTTCCGGATCATCATGGAGGAGGCCAGGGTGTCGTGCGGCGAGGCCGCGCTGCTGGCACCGGGCGACCCGGTCCCGTACATCGTCGAGCTGGCGATCGCGCGCGGACTGTCCTACGCACAGCCGGAGTTCGAGCAGCTGTGGCTGAAGATCCTCGACCGTGCCCCGGCCCACATGGGCGCGCACCTGGCCGCCCTGCACTACTGGTGCGAGAAGTGGCACGGCTCGCGCCGGCTGGCGATGGAGTTCGCCGAGGCCGCGGCCGCCCGCGCCCCGCAGGGCTCACTGCTCGCCGCCATGCCGCTGTTCGCGGTCTTCGAGCACCTTCCCGAGGTGAACCTCGTCCGCGGCTTCTACCAGAGCGAGGTCGTCACCAAGGCCGTCCACGGCGCCCTGCACGCGATCCACGCCGCCCGCCCCGGTGACCCGATGGCCGCGCACGTCCGCCACCTGCTGGTGTTCTTCCTGGTCCGCTCCGAACGCTGGGCGGAGGCCATGGACCAGCTCATACACGTCGACGGCCATGTGGGCGCCCTCCCCTGGACCCTGTCCGAGGATCCGGCGGCGGAGTTCGCCGTCTACCGGGCCCTGGCGGTGGCGGGCTACGAGGCCAACGGCGGCAGCCCGGCCACACTGCCCCACTGACCTGGCATCTGACAGGTGAACCGGCGCACCGCCGCGGCCCGCCCCGCGGTCACCGCCGTCAACGGGTCCACGGCTCCCCGGCCGCCCACCAGCCCCGGCGGGTACGGCCGTGCCCCGGCTGCCCGCCCCGTCCGGGAGGACGTCGGCGAGCGGCCGGGGCGGGGCCACAAGGGCGCGGGCGGGGACCCGGCCGGGTCAGATCGTCGCCGTGTCGATCACGAAGCGGTAGCGCACGTCGCTGGCCTGGACCCGCTCGTAGGCCTCGTTGATCCGGTCCGCGTCGATCAGCTCGATCTCGGCGCCCAGGCCGTGAGCGGCGCAGAAGTCCAGCATCTCCTGGGTCTCGGCGATGCCGCCGATGTTGGAGCTGGTGAGGTTGCGCCGGTTGCCGAAGAGCGCGGAGAGCGGGATCTCGACCGGCTCCTCGGGCAGGCCGACGTTCACCATCGCGCCGTTCGTGCGCAGCAGGGACAGGAACGCGGGGAAGTCGAGCGGGGCCGAGACCGTGTTCAGGATCAGGTCGAAGGTGCCCGCGAGCTTCTCGAACGTCGCCGGGTCGCTGGTGGCGTAGTAGTGGTCGGCGCCCAGGCGCAGGCCGTCGTCCTGCTTGCGCAGGGACTGGGAGAGGACGGTGACCTCCGCGCCGAGCGCGTGGGCGATCTTGACGCCCATGTGCCCGAGGCCGCCGAAGCCCACCACGGCGACCTTCTTGCCGGGGCCGGTGTTCCAGTGCTTCAGCGGGGAGTACGTGGTGATGCCGGCGCACAGCAGCGGTGCGGCCACGTCCAGGGCCAGGCCGTCGGGGATGCGGACGACGTAGTTCTCGTCGACCACGATCTTCTGGGAGTAGCCGCCGTGGGTCGGCTCGCCGTCCCGGCCGACGGCGTTGTACGTCCAGGTGGGGCGGCGGGTGCAGTACTGCTCCAGGCCCGCCGCGCAGTTCTCGCACTCACGGCAGGAGTCGACCATGCAGCCGACGCCCACGCGGTCGCCGACGGCGTACCGGGTGACGCCGGGGCCGACCTCGGAGACGATGCCCGCGATCTCGTGGCCGGGGACCATCGGGAAGATGGCCTGGCCCCAGCCCTCACGGGCCTGGTGGATGTCCGAGTGGCAGATGCCGGCGAACTTGATGTCGATCAGCACATCGAACTCGCCGACTGCCCGGCGCTCGATGGTGGTGCGCTCCAGCGGCGCCTTCGCTGCGGGGGCGGCGTATGCGGCGACAGTGGTCATGCCGAGGGGTCTCCTAGCGGTTGCCGTGCCCGGCTGCCTTCCGGCCGGGCACGTTTTCCAGCGTGCCGCATCGCGTCCCGTTCGCCCAGGTCACGGCTCTGCCTACGACCACTGTGCCTACTACTGGCGGGGGCAGGATGCGGTGCGTAGGACCAGGGATACTGGACGTATGGACGAAAAGCCCGAAACGGTCGCGGCGGGAGACGGAGCGGAGGCCGGTGCCCGGACCGGCGGCGTGGAGGCCGGCCCCGGCGTGGAGGCCGGGGCCCGGGCCGGCGCAGAGGCCGGTGCGGGCGCCGGTGCCGGGCTGGAGCGCCGGGCCGAGCTGAGCGAGTTCCTGCGCACTCGCCGGGCCCGGCTCCAGCCGGAGGACGTGGGCCTGCCGCACTTCGGACGCCACCGCAGGGTGCCCGGTCTGCGCCGCGAGGAGCTGGCCCAGCTGGCCGGGGTCTCGGTGGCGTACTACACCCGCCTGGAACAGGGCAACGGCCGCAACGTCTCCGCCGAGGTACTGGACTCAATCGCCCGCGCGCTGCGCCTCACCGACGCCGAGCACGCCCACCTGACCCATCTGGCCAAGCCCAAGCACAAGAAGAAGCAGACGGCACCGACCCAGCACGTGCGGCCCTCGCTGCGGCAGCTGCTCGACACGATGGAGGGCGTCCCGGCGTACGTCGTGGGGCGGCGCTCCGAGCTGCTGGCGTGGAACCGGATGGCGGCGGCGGTCTTCGGCGACTGGTCCGAACTGCCCGCGGCGGAGCGGAACTGGGCGCGCATGACCTTCCTGAACCCGGTCCACCGGGACCTGTTCGTCGACTGGGAGCAGAAGGCGATCGACATCGTGTGCGCGCTGCACATGGAGGCCGGCTGCTATCCGGACGACCCACGGCTGTCGGCGCTCGTCGGTGAGCTGTCCGTCAAGAGCGAGGACTTCCGCCGCCTGTGGGCCACCCACGACGTCAAGGAGAAGAGCCACGGCGTCAAGCGGCTGCGCCACCCCCTGGTGGGCGAGCTGGCCCTGCGCTACGAGTCCTTCAAACTCGCCGACGACGCCGAGCAGACCATGGTCGTCTACCACGCCGAACCCGACTCCCCGTCGGCGCAGTCGCTGCGCCTGCTGGCCAGTTGGGGTGCGGACGCGGCGCGGTCGGCAAGCGGCAGCCCGGCGCCGTCGGCGTGACGCCGCGGGCCTGAAGCGAAAAAGCCGATGCCGCCCCGGGAAGGGGCGGCATCGGCAGGGGCGGCCGCGCGGATCAGGCGGCGGAGCCGGCCTTCCACTGGGACCAGCTCATGTTCCAGCCGTTGAGGCCGTTGTCCGGGGCGACGGTCTTGTCGCCGGTGTGCTGCACGACGACGACGTCACCGATCAGCGAGTGGTTGTAGAACCACGCGGCCGGCATGCTCGGGTCGTTCGCGCCCTTCTTGTCCTGCAGGCCGACGCAGCCGTGGCTGGTGTTGGCGTTGCCGAAGAGGGACGGTCCACCCCAGTAGTTGCCGTGGATGAAGGTGCCGGAGTTGGTCAGGCGCATGGCGTGCGGTACGTCCTTGATGTCGTACTCGCCCTTGCCGTCGGAGTCCTTGAAGCCGACCGACGCGCCGTTCATCCGGGTCTGGGTGAACTTCTCCGAGATCACCATCGCGCCCTCGTAGGTGGTGTGCTCGGGGGAGCCGGCGGAGATCGGGATGGTCTTGACGGTCTTGCCGTCCTGCTTGACCTTCATCTGCTTGGTCTTGGCGTCGACGTAGGAGACCTGGTTGCGGCCGATGTGGAAGGTGACCGTCTTCTGCTGGACGCCGTAGACGCCCTGGGCGCCCTGCACGCCGTCGAGGTCGAGCTTCAGCGTGACGGTGGAGCCCTCCTTCCAGTACTGCTCGGGGCGGAAGTCGAGGCGGTTGGCGCCGAACCAGTGGCCGACGATCTCCTGGCCGCTGGAGGAGGAGACGGTGATCCCCTTCTGGACGGCCGCCTTGTTGGTGATCGCCTTGTCGAAGTTGACCGAGACGGGCATGCCCACGCCGACGGTGGTGCCGTTGTCCGGCGTGTAGGTACCGATGAAGCTGTGCGCCGGGGCGACCGTGGTGAACGAGGCGTTCTCGTGGGCGGCCCGGCCCTTGGCGTCCGTGGCGGTGGCGGCGACCTTGTAGGTGGTGGAGCGGGCGAGCTGGGCGCTCGGCTTCCAGCTCGTCCTGTCCGCCGATATCTGCCCCTTGACGGCCTTGCCGTCGGCGGTGGTCATGGTGACGTCCGTCAGCGTGCCCTTGGCCACGGTGACGGCGGCGGAGTTGTTGATGGACGCGTTGTCGGAGCCGTCCCCTGGTGTGATCTTGATCTGGGCCTCGGACGTCTGCTGGGCCGCGGCCTTGTCCGTCGTGGCCTGCGAGGCGCCGTCGCCGGTCCCGCCGGCCGCGCTGCTGCTGCCGGAACAGGCCGAGAGCACCAGAACACCGCCGAGCAGAGCGGACGAGGCCATCAGGGCCTTGTGCCGCTTGCTGTTCGTCATCACACGCTTCTCCATCGTTGCCGTATTCCCCAAGACCCCTTGTGTCCCCCGTCCCGAATCATCAACGCTACGACCGTTTCGTCCCGTTCCCCAGGGCGCCCAAGTGTGTGCCTCGCCACGTCGGCGTGGCCGCGGGCGGACGCGCGCGGCGGGTGCGCGGAGCGGTTCGCCCGGACCTTTCGCCGCCATCCTCGCCGGGGCCCTGCCCCGGTCGGGCGGAGTCAGGCCCGGTGGGGGCGGGGTGGCGCCCGACGGGGGGCGGAAGCGGCCGCGCGCGCCGGCGTCCGCCGGGCACCCCGCCGACCGGCACCCGCCGGACCCTCCCGCCCTTCGGCAGCGGATCCGTGTCTTCCGTCACAGGCACGCCACTCGCCCACAGGGTGCGCGCGAATCTACACAAAACGTCATGGAACAGGCGACCCCTTCCAGGAGTCCGTACTTCAAACCTCCCGTGACTTTCCCGTGACCCATGGCGTTCACTAACATCGCCCCACACGGCCAATTCGCCAGTGCCACAAGGGGATCGATATTCCGTGTCAACCGCTCGCCGTACGCTCCTGACCGCCACCGCCGCGGGCACCCTGCTGGGCGCCCTGTGGTTCGTCCCCTCCGCGAGCGCGACGGGGGACACGCCGGCGAGAGCGGTGGCCGACGCGGTACCGACGGCGCACACCACGGACCAGGGACGCGCCGCGCAGCAGGGACGCTCCGCGGACACGACGGCGAACAGGGCCGCGAACGGGCCGGCGGCGACGCGCACCGACACGGGTACGGGCACGGGTACCGAGGACGCCGGCGACACGGGCGGCACGGAGCTGGCCGACACCGGAAGCGTCGACACCACTCCCTACGTCGTCGGCGGATCGCTGTTCCTCGCCGCGGGCGCGGGCTTCGTGGTGTATTCGGTACGCCGGGAACGCCTCGGCGTCTGATCCGCCCGCGAGCCGGCCCGCCCCGGTTCACCGGAGGGCCCGGCTCACCAGAGCGGGCCGCCCGGGCTCAGCTCAGCGGGCCGGTGACCGTCTCGGCCGCGGCGAGGAGGCGGCCGTCGCGCACGAAGGCGTCGGCGGCGGCCAGGTCGGGCGCGAGGAAGCGGTCCGGGCCGGGACCGCCGACCCCCGCCTCGCGCGCGGCGTCGATGACCGCCCGGCTGGCCGGGGCGGGGGCCAGGCCCTCACGCAACTCGACGGCGCGCGCGGCGGCGTACAGCTCGATCGCGATGATCCGGGTCAGGTTGCCGATGGCCGTGCGCAGCTTGCGCGCGGCCGACCAGCCCATGGAGACGTGGTCCTCCTGCATCGCGGAGGAGGGGATGGAGTCGGCGGAGGCGGGCACGGCCAGCCGCTTCATCTCGCTGACCAGCGCGGCCTGCGTGTACTGGGCGATCATCAGGCCGGAGTCGACGCCCGCGTCGTCGGCGAGGAACGGCGGCAGGCCGTGGCTGCGGTTCTTGTCGAGCAGCCGGTCGGTGCGGCGCTCGGCGATGGAGCCGAGGTCGGCGGCGGCGATGGCCAGGAAGTCCAGGACGTAGGCGACCGGGGCGCCGTGGAAGTTGCCGTTGGACTCCACGCGGCCGTCCGGCAGGACGACGGGGTTGTCGACGGCCGAGGCCAGCTCGCGCTCGGCGACGAGGCGGGCGTGCGCGAGGGTGTCCCGGCCGGCGCCGGCGACCTGCGGGGCGCAGCGCACCGAGTACGCGTCCTGCACGCGCGGCGCGTCGTCCTGGTGGTGGCCGGTGAGCTGGGAGCCCTTGAGCACGGCGAGCATGTTGGCGGCGGAGGCGCCCTGGCCCGGGTGGGGGCGGATGGCGTGCAGCTCGGGCGCGAGGACCTTGTCCGTGCCGAGCAGCGCCTCCAGCGACAGGGCGGCGGTGATGTCGGCGGACTTGTAGAGGGTGTCGAGGTCGGCGAGGGCCATGACCAGCATGCCGAGCATGCCGTCGGTGCCGTTGAGGAGGGCCAGGCCCTCCTTCTCGCGCAGTTCGACGGGCTGGATGCCGTGCTCGGCGAGCAGTTCGCCCGCGGGGCGCACGACGCCGTCGGGTCCCTCGGCGTCGCCTTCGCCCATGAGGGTGAGGGCGCAGTGGGAGAGGGGCGCGAGGTCGCCGGAGCAGCCGAGGGAGCCGTACTCGTGCACGACCGGGGTGATGCCCGCGTTGAGGACGTCGGCCATGGTCTGCGCGACCTCGGGGCGGACCCCGGTGTGTCCTGAGCAGACGGTCTTCAGGCGCAGGAACATCAGGGCGCGCACGACCTCGCGCTCGACCCTCGGGCCCATGCCCGCGGCGTGCGAGCGGACGATGTTGCGCTGCAGCTGGGCGCGGAGTTCCGGGCTGATGTGCCGGGTCGCCAGGGCGCCGAAGCCGGTGCTGACGCCGTAGACGGGTTCGGGCTTGGCCGCGAGCGCGTCCACGATCCCCCGGGCCGCCGCGAGGGCCGCCACCGCCTCCCCGGAAAGTTCGACGCGGGCGCCGTCGCGCGCCACGGCGAGAACGTCGGACGCGGTGACACCGGACGTCCCCACCACCACAGTGTGCATATCCATATTCAGGAGCGTACGCAGTGAATGCGACGATGTCACTAGTGGGTGCCGGGGGTGCCCCTTACGCTGTCCCTGGCCTGCGGCCCACGTACCTCATGGACGGCGGGGCCACGTGCCGGTCCCGGACAGTGGCCCTCGTACCTCACGTCCGGCAGTGCGCGCCTCACGGGCGGCGGCCCCGGAAGCGGCGCCGCTCGGCCGGTGCCTCGGGGGCGGGCGAGGGCTCGTCGGCCAGGCGGACCACCGGGTCCCGGGGACCCTCCCGCCCGGCGACGACCGGGTGGTCCGCGCGCAGCGCCTTCGCCCGGTACTGCGCGGCGTCGGCGAGCCGGAAGAGCCGGCGGGCCGAGGGCACCGGCCCGATCGCGTCCCCGGTCGACGCCACCCCGCAGGCGACGCCCTCCCCCAACTCCAGCTCGGCCGCGCGCCCGCACAGTTCGTCGGCCGCCTTGACCACGTCGTCGGCGGCCGGCCCGACCGCGAGCAGGCAGAACTCGTCACCGCCGAGCCGCGCCACGAGCGCCCCCGGCACCGTCGCGCCGCACAGGGACAGCACCGAGCCGAACCGTTCCAGCAGCCGGTCCCCCACCGCGTGACCGAGGGTGTCGTTGACCCGCTTGAGGCCGTTGAGGTCGCAGACGACGAGGCTGACGACGACACCGTCCGCCCGGTGCCGCTCGATGGCCTCCTCCAGCCGTACGTCGACGGCGCGGCGGTTGGCGAGCCCGGTGAGCGCATCGGTGAACGCCAGGCGGTGGGCCTCCTCCAGGCGTTCCGTCTGCGCGAGGCCCGCCGCCACCACGGCGGCGAGGACCGTGGCGAAGTCGGCGTCGCCCCGGTCGAACAAGGGGGCCCCGGTCGAGCGGGCGACGTACAGCTCGCCCCAGGCGCGGCCGTGCAGCACGATCGGGGCGACCACGCAGCAGCCCCGCCCGCGCCTGCGCAGCGCCGCGACCCGCTGGTGGCAGTAGCCGGGCTCGCCCGCGGCCGGGCCCCCGGCCGTCTCCACCCACGCGTCCGGCTCGCCGCCGGAGGCCCACCGCTCGTGCAGGAACTCGGCGATCTCCGGGAACTGGTGCACGGGGTACGTCTCGCCCTGCGGGAACTCCTCCTCCTCGGGCGCCCGGTCCCCCACGTTCACCAGCACCCGCAGCCGCCCGCGCTCGCGCTCCCACACCGACAGCGCGGCGAAGCTCCCCTCCAGCGCCCGGCACGCACCGAGCGCCGCCGCCCGCCACGACTCCCGCGGGGTGTGCGCCGCGGCCATCCCCTGCGCCAACGCCACGACGGCGGCCAGCCGCCTGTTCTCGCCCATCACTCCAGGCTAGGGAGGTTTTACCTGTTTCGGGACATTGGTGGGGCTGTCAGTGGCCATGATCACGGTCCCGGAGCGGGACAGGGACGGCCGGTGCGGGCCGAGCGCCGGCCGCCTGGCACGCTCACTCCCCCGGCCAGCGGGGAGCGCGCTTCTCGTTGAAGGCCGCGACGCCCTCCGCGCGGTCCGCCGAGAACGCCGTCGAGCGCCACGCCGCGTCCTCGACCTCCAGGCCGGCCCGCAGGTCCAGCCCGTGCCCCAAGCGGAGCGCCCGCTTGGCCGCCCGCAGGCCGACCGGGGAGTTCGCCGCCATCCGGCCGCCCAGCTCCAGCGCCTGGGCGCGGTCCCGGCCCTCCTCCACCAGCAGGTCCACCAGCCCGATCTCACGCGCCTCGGCCGCGTCGAGGCGCCGTGCGGTGAAGATCAGCTCCGCGGCGCGCGCCGCACCGACCCGCCGGGGCAGCAGCTGCGTACCGCCGCCGCCGGGGATCACACCCACGGACACCTCCGGCAGCCCGACCACGGCCGTACGGTCGGCCACGATCACATCGCAGGAGAGTGCCAGCTCGAACCCCCCGCCGAGCGCGAACCCGTGCACGGCGGCGACGGTCGGCATCGGCAGCTCCAGTACGCCGGTGTACGCCGCGCGCGCGACCGGCCGCTGCTTCAACAGGTCCGCGTCACTGAAGGAGTTGCGCTCCTTCAGATCGGCGCCGACGCAGAACGCCCGCTCGTGCGACGAGGTCAGGACGACCACGCGTACGTCCGGGTCGGCGGCGAGCGCGGCGCACGCCCCGGCGATCGACCGGGCCATGTCCGTGGACACGGCGTTCATGGCCTTGGGCCGGTCGAGGACGAGTTCCGCGACATGGTCGTGGCGCCGCACCAGCACGAACTCCCCGAACCGCTCCTCACTCATGACACCCTCCCGGTTAACGCGGGTTAACAACACCTGCCCCGATCATCTCAGCCGCGCCCGCGGGGGGAAAGGGGTTCCTTGTCGAGGAGCGGCACCCCGTTCGAGTGACATCCCGGCCAACCCCGGCGAAACCCCTACGCCGCCGCATAACGTGCGTTCGCCACGGCGCAGCAGGGGGCGCGAGCGCAGCGGGGAGGAGCGCGATGGGGACGGACACGACCGGCACGACGCCGCAGGACGCGATAGCCACGGACGACGGCAGCCCGTGCGGCACGGGCGGCCCCGGTGGCCGCACCCCCTCGCACCCGCGCGTCCGCGGGCGGCACCGTCGGCCCCGGCCCCGGCCCCGCAAAGCTCTGCTCACCGCGGGCGGCCTCGCTCTCGCGGCCGGTGTGCTGAGCCTCGTACGGCTGGCTCCGGAGTACGGGCACGGCGGCCCCGGGGCCGCGGAGGCGGAGCCCTACCGGCACGGCGGTCCGGACGGCGGCGCGGCCGGCGCGTCGCACGGTGCCGCCCTCACCGGCGCCGGCACCGCCCCCGGCACCGCGACGGCCGGGACCGGTGGGAACGGGCCCTCCGCGCTCCCTTCCTCCCCCCTCCCCATGGGCGGCGCCGGCTCGGTGGCGGCGCCGGGCACCGAGCCGGCACTGCCCGGCCGGTCCCCGTACGGCACGGGGCTGCTCCCGCCCGCCGGCCCGCCGGGCCCCGAGAGCGTCCCCACCACAGCCCCGGCACCCCGCCCCGGGACCCCGGACCAGCCCGGCGATCACGCCGGTACACCCCGCACGCCCACCACCACGCGCCCCCCGCACGCGCCCTCTCACGCACCGGCCCCGGGCACCCACACCCCGGCACCCCAGGCACCGCCGACAACTTCGCCCCCGTCGTCCGGCGGCGGTGGGAAGGGAAGGGGAAGCGGGGGCGACGGCGACGTGTGCGTCCCGGTCATCGGCCTCTGCGTCGGCGCGCAGTGATCCGCTTCGGCGCCCGCCGACCCACGCCGGACCCGATCGGTCCGCGCCGGTGCCCGATCGGCCCACGTCGGTGCCCGGCACCCCCACGCCGGGCCCTGGAGCAGACGCCGGACCCGGACGAGACCCCGGGCCCGTCCCCGGTCACTGCGCCGGGTCGGCCCGCCGTGTGAGCAGCCAGGGTTCGACCACGCCGAGCCCGCGCACCGGCCGCTGCCAGGTGGGCTGCAGAGCGAAGCGGTACGCCGGCGGTTCCTCGCCCTCCTTCTCCGCCGCGGCGGCGGCCTCGGCCGCCTCCGCCTCGGAGGCCGGGGAGTCGCCCGTCCGGATCAGCTCCTCGGCGAAGGCGCTGTCGACGAGCACGGCATCGCGCGGGGCTATGGACGTCAGCCGCGAGGCGAGATTGACGGTCGTGCCGAACACATCGCCCATCCGGGTGGTCACCGTGCCGAACGCCATCCCGACGCGCAGCTCCGGCATCGTCTCGTCGTTCTCCATGGTCTCGACCAGCCGCAGCGCGATGTCCGCCGCCGTACCCGCGTCGTCGGCGGCGTACAGCACCTCGTCCCCGAGCGTCTTGATCAGCCGTCCGCCGCGCGCGGCCACCAGGTCGGCGGCGGTCGTCTCGAAGGCCTCGACCAGCTCGCCCAGCTCCTCCTCCTCCATCCGGCGGGTCAGCCGGGTGAAGCCGACGAGGTCGGCGAAACCGACGGCCAGGCGCCGGTCGACCATCTCCTCGTCGTCGGCGACCTGCACGACCCGCCCGGCGGAGGCGGCGAGCTGCCGCCGCCAGACGTAGACCAGGAACTCCTCCAGCTCGGGCAGGAGCAGCTCGACGATCGGGTACGTCACCTCGGTGCGCGTCATGCCCGGCTCGGGCGGCTCGGTCAGTCCCTCCAGGAAGGAGTCGATCTGCCACTCGGCCAGGCGGGCGGTGGTCTGCCCGGTGGAGCGGGCCACCTGCACCGCCATCGCCTCGCTGAGCAGCCCCGCCTCGACCAGACCGGCGAGCCGGCGCAGCGCCAGCACGTCGGCCTCGGTCAGCGCCTTGGCCTGGCCGATGTCGGCGAAGCCCATGGCGCGCCAGAAGCGGGAGGCCAGCTCCATGGAGACACCGGCGCTGCGGGCCGCCTGGAAGGGGGTGTAGCGCCGCTCGGCGCCCAGGATGAGCTGTTCGAGACGGAGCGCGAGCGGGTCCTCGCCGTCCTCGCCGGAGTCGGCGGCGTCGGGGTCCACCCGGCCGTCCGCGTCCTCCGTGCCGGAGCCCGTGTCGTCGACGGTCACGCCTGCTGCCCTTCCGATCTGTCACGGTCAGGTATCGACCGGCCTCAACTCTACGGCAGGTGTGCGCCAGCTCACTCCGTCAGACCGGTCCGCAGAGCGAGCTGAGCTGGGCCGTCGCCCGCCGCGCGGCCGAACCGCACGGCCCCGCGGAAGCCGTACGCCCCTCGCCGCGCGAAGTCCGCCACCGCACCCGGAAGCGGCGCGCACCCGCACCCGAGGAGGCACGCACGCCCGGGACCGCACGCACGCCCGGAGGCGGCACGCGCCCCGGGACCGCACGCACGCCCGGAGGCGGCACGCGCCCCGGGACCGCACGCACGCCCGGAGGCGGCACGCGCCCCGGGAGCGGCACGCACCCCGGAGGCGACACGCGCCCCCGGAATCCGCGGGGCTCCCCGAAAGCCTCGGACCCCTGCCTCCCGGAAGGCTCGCACCCTTGCCTCCCGGAAGCCCGGACCCCGGTCTCCCGGCCGCCCCGTGCTCAGGCCGGCCGCAAGTGCACGATGTCGCCGGCGCCCACCGGCTCCTGCACGCCGTTCTCCGTGGCGAGGACGAGCCTGCCGTCGCCGTCGACCGCGACCGCCTCGCCGACCACCGAACGGTCGCCCGGCAGCTCGGCGCGCACCCTACGTCCCAGGGTCGCGCAGCCGGCCGCGTACGTCTCCTGGAGACCCGCGGCGAGCGGGTCGCCCGCCGCCTCGCGCCACCGCCCGTACCACTCCTCCAGCGAGCGCAGCACCGCGCGCAGCAGCGGGTCACGGTCCGTGCTCACCGCCCCGGCCAGGCCCAGGGAGCCCGCCTGCGGCACCGGGAGTTCGTCCTGGCGCAGGGTGACGTTGATGCCGACGCCCAGGACCACACCGCCGTCCCCGGCCCGCTCCGCCAGGATGCCGCCGGCCTTGCGTTCCTCGCCGCCGACGGTGACCAGCAGGTCGTTGGGCCACTTCAGGGCCGTGTCGACCCCGGCCGACCGGGACAGCCCGGTGGCGACGGCGACCCCGGTGAGCAGGGGCAGCCAGCCCCAGCGGGCCACGGGCACCTCGCTCGGCCGCAGCAGCACCGAGAAGAAGAGCCCGGAGCGGGCCGGGGCGGTCCACCGGCGGTCCAGGCGCCCTCGCGCGGCGGTCTGTTCCTCGGCGACGAGGACGGCGCCCTCGGCGGCCTTGCCGGCCTCGGCGCGGGCCACCAGGTCGGCGTTGGTGGAGCCGGTGCACTGCACCACCTCCAGCTCGGACCACAGGCCGCCTTCCCGGACCAGTCCGCGCCGCAGCGCCGTGGCGTTCAGGGGCGGGCGGTCGAGGTCGGACCAGCGGCCGGCCCCCTCGGAGCCGGCGCCCCGGCCGGGCCTGCCGTGGCTGTCGTCGTCTGCTGCATCTCGCGGCGTCATGCAACCCACCCTAGGTGTGGGAAACGCCGCACTGCCGAACAGTGGGGCCCCCACTACTCTACGGATCAGTAACCGTCCCCCCTTTTGAGCAGGCAGGGAGCCGCGATCCCGATGTCCGAGCCGGAAGAGCGCCAAGAGATCGACATCCACACGACCGCGGGCAAGCTCGCGGATCTGCGACGGCGTATCGAGGAAGCCACGCACGCCGGCTCGGACCGCGCGGTCGCCAAGCA
>NZ_JBHJUW010000032.1:60773-74538 GCF_042268205.1 Streptomyces sp. NPDC056160 | reverse complement strand
CGCGGACGGCGCCCTTCCTCGTCGTACGGGCTCCCACAGCCCCGCAGGAGGGCCGCAGGGGCTCTCGCTGACCGGGCCCCGCGGCCCGTGGGCCCGTGGGGGCCTAGAACTTGTTCTTCGGCGTGAGGCCCAGCGAGAGCCCCGAAAGGCCGCGCTGGCGCCCGCCGAGCTTGCCTGCGATCGCGCGCAGCGCCGAGCCGGCCGGGGAGTCCGGGTCGGACAGGACGACGGGCTTGCCGTCGTCGCCGCCCTCGCGCAGCCGGACGTCGATGGGGATGGAACCGAGGACCGGGACCGAGGCGCCCGTGGTGCGGGTCAGGCCGTCGGCGACCGTCTGGCCGCCGCCCGTGCCGAACACGTCGACCATCTCGCCGCAGTGCGGGCAGGGCAGACCGGACATGTTCTCGACGACGCCGACGATCTTCTGGTGGGTCTGCACGGCGATGGAGCCCGCCCGCTCGGCCACCTCGGCGGCGGCCTGCTGGGGCGTCGTCACGACCAGGATCTCCGCGTTGGGCACCAGCTGGGCGACGGAGATCGCGATGTCGCCGGTGCCGGGCGGCAGGTCCAGCAGCAGGACGTCCAGGTCGCCCCAGTACACGTCCGCCAGGAACTGCTGGAGCGCGCGGTGCAGCATCGGGCCGCGCCAGACGACCGGCGCGTTGCCCGGGGTGAACATGCCGATGGAGATGACCTTCACGCCGTTCGCCGACGGCGGCATGATCATGTTCTCGACCTGGGTGGGACGGCCGTCCGCGCCCAGCATGCGGGGCACGCTGTGACCGTAGATGTCGGCGTCGACCACGCCCACCTTCAGGCCGTCGGCCGCCATCGCCGCCGCCAGGTTCACCGTCACCGAGGACTTGCCGACCCCGCCCTTGCCGGAGGCGACCGCGTAGACCCGGGTCAGGCTGCCCGGCTTGGCGAAGGGGACCTCGCGCTCGGCCTGGCCGCCGCGCAGGGCGCTCGCCAGCTCCTTGCGCTGCTCGTCGCTCATCACGTCCAGCGACACGTCGACGCGGGTGACGCCCTCGACACGGGAGACCGCGTCGGTCACCCGCTGGGTGATCGTCTCGCGCATCGGGCAGCCGGAGACCGTCAGGTACACGGTGACCGCGACCGATCCGTCCGCGCCGATCTCCACCGATTTGACCATGCCCAGCTCGGTGATGGGTCGGTGGATCTCGGGGTCGTCAACCGTCGCCAGCGCTGCGCGCACCGCGTCTTCCGTAGCCATAAGGACGATGGTACGGCGCGCGGCGGCGGCCCCGGGACCCCCGTCAGCGGTCGTCCATGTCACGCCGGGGCGGACGTTCTGCCGGGAATACGGCTGGTTCGTGACGGTCGCCGTGCCGCTCCTGGAGCTCCTTCATCACGTCCTGCAGTTCCGAGCGGATCCAGTCGCGGGTCGCCACCTCGCCCAGGCCGATGCGCAGTGCGGCGATCTCCCGGGTCAGGTACTCGGTGTCGGCGATCGAGCGCTCGTTCTGCTTGCGGTCCTGTTCGAGGTTGACCCGGTCCCGGTCGTCCTGCCGGTTCTGCGCCAGCAGGATCAGCGGGGCGGCGTAGGAGGCCTGGAGGGACAGCGCCAGGGTCAGGAAGATGAACGGGTACTCGTCGAAGCGCAGAGGGCGGGGGGCGGCCACGTTCCAGATGATCCAGAGGATGATCACCACCGTCATCCAGACGATGAACCGTCCGGTGCCCAGGAAACGCGCGATCCGCTCGGAGAGCCGGCCGAAGGCCTCCGGGTCCCACTCGGGCAGCAGCCTGCGCCGCAGCGGGCGCGGCTGGTCCAGCCGGGCGGCCCGGGGGCGGCCCGCGGCGGTGGCCCCGGCCGGGTGCCGCTCGCGCGTGCTCTCGCGCTCAGCCGCCATGCGCGCCCACCCCCTGTCCGTCTCCCCGCCCGTGCCCGTCTCCCTGGCCGCGCCCCGTCGTGCGTCCGTCTCCCGTCGTGCCGCCCGCCGAACCGCCGGGCCCGTCGTCGAGGTGGAACTCCGTCTCGCGCCAGTCGTCGGGCAGCATGTGGTCCAGGACGTCGTCCACGGTGACCGCGCCCAGCAGCGCACCGGCCTCGTCCACGACGGGCGCCGCGACCATGTCGTACGTCGCGAAGAACCCGGCGACCACCGGCAGCGCGGCGTCCGGCGCGAGCGGTTGCAGGTCGTCGTCGAGGATCGAGCTGACGAGCGTGTAGGGCGGGTCGCGCAGCAGCCGCTGGAAGTGGACCGTGCCCAGGTACTTGCCCGTCGGGGTGTCGTCGGGCGGCCGGCAGACGTAGACCTGCGCGGCGAGCGCGGGGGACAGGTCGCGGTTGCGGACCCGGGCGAGCGCGTCGGCGACCGTCGCGTCCGGGCGCAGCACGATCGGCTCGGTCGTCATCAGGCCGCCCGCGGTGTGCTCCTCGTACGACATCAGGCGGCGCATGTCGGCGGCGTCGGCGGGCTGCATCAGGCCCAGCAGCCGCTCCTGCTCCGCCTCCGGCAGCTCGGCGAGCAGGTCGGCCGCGTCGTCGGGGTCCATGGCCTCCAGCACATCGGCCGCGCGCTCCCCCTTCAGCTTGCCCAGGATCTCGATCTGGTCGTCCTCCGGCAGTTCTTCGAGGACGTCGGCGAGGCGGTCGTCGTCCAGGGCGGCGGCGACCTCCGCGCGCCGCTTGGGCGACAGGTGGTGCAGCACGTTCGCGAGGTCGGCGGGGCGCAGCTGCTCGAAGGTGGCGAGCAGGCTCTCCGCGCCCTGCCCGTGCTCCTCCAGCGAGAACCCGCTGACCGCCGACCACTCGACGGTCAGCGTCTCCCCCTTGCTGCGCCGGAACGCGCCGCCCTTGCGGCCCTTGCGGACGAAGACCCGGTCGACCTCCCAGTCCCGGCGCGCGGGCAGCTGATTCACCGACACGTCCAGCACCGTGACCTGCTCGCCGCCCTCCACGAGCGTGACCCGCCGGTCCAGCAGCTCACCGAAGACGAGCCGCTCGGTGGGCCGCTGCTCGAACCGCCGCACGTTGAGCACACCGGTGGTGATGACCTGACCCGACTCGATGCTGGTGACGCGGGTCATGGGCAGGAAGATGCGGCGCCGGGTGGAGAGTTCGACGACCAGCCCGAGCAGGCGGGGCGGCCGGCGGCCGACGCGCACCATGACGACCAGGTCGCGCACCCGCCCCACCTGGTCGCCCGCCGGATCGAAGACGGCGACGCCCGCGAGGTGCGAGACGAAGATCCGCGGGGCGCCCGCTGCCATGACCGCACCTCCCTTTCCTGCTCCGCGACTTTCCGCTCCGCGACTTTCCGCTCCGCGACTTCCCGATCTGTCACTTCTTGAACTGCGACTTCTCGATCTGCTTGTCCTGCGACGTCATGCCCTGCGACTCACGTGCCGGGTCTTTCCCCTGCCCGCTCAAGTGGGCTTCAGGCTAGCCCGTCCCGTCCGGATACGCCCTGGTGAGCCGTGCGGACGGACTGGCTCCGCCGGGCCCCGGCCGCCCCCGGTACGCTGCCGTACGCCGCTACGGGCCCCGCCCGTCGCGCCGACTGCGTGGCGTGCGCCCCGCGTACGCTCCGCAGCGCCCGCCGCCTTGCGGCGCCCACCGCTCGCGAGCAAGAAAGGCAGTGCCGCCCGTGACTGCGATCCCCCCGTGCCGCCGTACCCGCCGGGCCGCGCTGACGAGCGCGCTGTGCGCGCTGGCCGTCGTCACGGGCACGGGGCTCACGGGGTGCTCCGGGGGCGACCCGGACGCGGGGACCAACGGCGTCGGCAAGCTGCCGGCCGACCGCATCCAGGCCAGGTCCAGGACGGCCGCCGAGTCCGCCGGTGCCGTGCACCTGTCGGGGAACGTGGTCAGCAACGGCCGTACCTACCGGCTCGACATGCGTCTGAAGTCCGACGGCGGCACCGGCTCGGTCACCTCGCAGGGGGTGACGTTCGGGCTGCTGCGGGTCGGCAGGCAGCTGTACCTGAAGGCGGACGCCCGGTTCTGGGACAGCGCCGACGGCGAGGGCAAGGACGGCGACCCCACGGCGAACGGGAAGAACGGCCCGGACAAAGGGGCGGCCGGAAAGCTCGACGGCAAGTACGTGAAGGTGCCGCAGGGCGACCCCGCCTACAAGCGGTTCAGCGGGTTCACGGACAAGGGCGTGCTCCTGGAGAGCCTGCTGACGCTGCACGGCGCCCTCGCGACGGACGGCCACCACGAGCAGTCCGGCGTCCGCACCGTCCGCGTCACCGGCGGCAAGGGCACCGGCGGCACCCTGGACGTCTCCCTGGAGGGCACCCCCTACCCGCTGCGGCTGGTCCGGGCCGGCGACGCGGGCACGCTGAGCTTCTCGGAGTGGGGCAAGGACTTCCCGCTGGCCGAGCCGGACGCCGACGACACGGTCGACTACGGCAAGCAGCTGCCGGCGTCCTGAGAGCGGCCCCCGGGCACCTCCGCCGGCCGAGGGCGCGTGCCGCGCTCGGCCCGGCCGCGTTCCGTCACTTGCGCCGCCGCTTCTTCAGCAGCAGCCGGGGCAGCCCCGCCGGGGCCGGCTGCCGCGTGGTCGCCGGAGTGGGCAGTGGCGCCGCGGACAGCGAACCGTCGGGCAGCGGCTCGACCGTCCCCGTCGGTTCCAGGCGCAGCACCCGGCACTCGCGGGCCCAGCGCCCGGTCATGGCCTCGCCGTCCGGCGCGTTCAGGCGCTTGCCCTTCAGCTCGGCCACCGTCTCCCGCCACGCCTGCGAGTGCGGGGCCAGCTCCACGGCCCGGGCCGTCCACGTGACCAGCCGGCCGCCCTTGTCCTTGCTGCGCACCGTCACCTCGGCGGTGCCCCCGTCGGTCAGGTGCGGCAGTGGCTGCTCGCCGGGGCCGTCGCCGACCAGGCACGCGGCACCCTCGTGCCAGACGTGCCACAGCGGACGGGCCGGGACACCGGGCCCGTGGACCCAGATGAGGCCGGACTTCTTCGTGGCCTCCTCGACGAGGGCCCGGTCGAGGAACGCAGCAGTCATGGGAGCAGGGTAGCGAGGCGCGGCCGGAGCGGCGCCGCCGCTCACAGCCAGCCGTTGCGCTTGAGCGTGCGGTGGATGCCGAGGCAGATCGAGACCGTGATGCCCATGATCACCGGGTAGCCGTACTTCCAGTGCAGCTCCGGCATGTGCTTGAAGTTCATGCCGTAGACCCCGCACACCATCGTCGGTACGGCGATGATCGCGGCCCAGGCGGTGATCTTCCGCATGTCCTCGTTCTGCGCGACGGAGGCCTGGGCGAGGTTGGCCTGGAGGATGGAGTTGAGCAGTTCGTCGAAGCCGATGACCTGCTCCTGGACGCGGGCCAGGTGGTCGGCGACGTCCCGGAAGTACTTCTGGATGTCCGGGTCGATCAGCCGCATGGGCCGCTCGCTCAGCAGCTGCATGGGCCGCAGCAGCGGGGACACCGCGCGCTTGAACTCCATGACCTCGCGCTTGAGCTGGTAGATCCGCCCGGCGTCGGTGCCGCGCGGGGTGCGGCCGCGGCCCGGCGAGAACACCTCGGTCTCGACCTCGTCCACGTCGTCCTGGAGGGCGGAGGCGACCGCGATGTAGCCGTCGACGACGTGGTCGGCGATGGAGTGCAGCACCGCCGAGGGGCCCTTGGCCAGCAGGTCCGGTTCGTCCTGCAGCCGGTGCCGCAGGGCCCGCAGCGAACCCTGCCCGCCGTGCCGGACGGTGATGAAGAAGTCCCGTCCGGTGAAACACATCACCTCACCGGTCTCGACCACCTCGCTGTTGGCGGTGAGCTGGTCGTGGTCGACGTAGTGGATGGTCTTGAAGACGGTGAACAGGGAGTCGTCGTAGCGCTCCAGCTTGGGCCGCTGGTGGGCCTGGACCGCGTCCTCGACGGCGAGGGGGTGCAGGCCGAACTCCGAGGCGATGCCCGCGAATTCGGACTCGGTGGGCTCGTGCAGCCCGATCCACACGAAGCCCCCGTCGCGCCGCACCTGGCGCATCGCCTCCTGCGGAGTGAGCGGTGCGGGGGTCTCCAGGCGGGCGCCGTCGCGGTAGACGGCGCAGTCGACGACGGCCGAGGGGGTGGCCGGGTCGCGGGTGGTGTCGTACGTGCCGCTGTCCTTGCGCTGCGCCGGGCGCGACGGGCGGACCACGGCACGCAGGTCACGGATCATCGACATGGCGGGGCTCCTTCGTGACGAGCGACGAAGAGCGCCGACGGCGGTCGGAACTGCCCGGAATGAGGACGTCCGGTGTGCGGATGTTTCGCACGTCCACAAAGCGGGGAGCACCGCACCGACGCGGTGACGGGCTTCGTCACTGATTCGATCGGTCAGATCGGGCGATCAGGCAAACGAAACGAAGTGCTCTTCCGTACGACGCGCGCGGGGGCACGAAGGCGAGAGGTGGCGGGTCAGCCGGAGCCGGAACAGCTACATCAGCGGCGGGAAGAGCGGGTGCTACTGCACGGTCGACTTCGATCCATGACAGCCCCACCTCCTCCGGCCGGTCCCTCGTAAGGGAGTCCCATCGGCGTCGGGGCTTGATCGCGACGCTTCTGCGTGCTGCCCCGAACCACCGAGTCAGAGTACCAGTCGGCCAACGTGTCAAGGTGCCGCTTTGCCGGGTACTGACGAGTTCTATGCTCGCGGCATGGCAGATGTTCTTCCACTGGTCGAAGCCCGGTTGCGCGCCGCGCTGGGCGAGCCGGACGCGCGCGCGGCGGTCACCTTCCTCGGCACGGACCGCATCGAGGTACTGCGCTTCCTGACGGGGGACATCGTCCGGTACGCCACCCTCGGCATGTCGGCCCGTCCGATGGCGGACCCCACGGCGCTGCTGGCCGACCCGGTCCAGGGGCCGCGCGCCGAGCTGGTGCTGAGTGTGCGGGCCGGGCTCGCCGACACCGACAAGGTGCTGCGCCCGCTCGCCGTGCTCGCCGCGTCCCCGCAGGTCGAGGGCGTGGTCGTGGCACCGGGCGCCTCGCTCGACGTGGGCGGGGAGCTGTGGCCCCAGGCGCCCTTCACCTCGGTCCTGGTGGCCGAGCCGGGCGGCCTGGTGGGGGACCTGGAACTCGACGCGCCGCTGGATCCCGTGCGGTTCCTGCCGCTGCTGCCGATGACGCCGAACGAGGCCGCCTGGAAGCGGGTGCACGGCGCACAGGCACTCCAGGAGCGCTGGCTGACGGGTGGGACGGACCTGCGGGACCCTGCCCGCCGGTCCGTCCCGCTGGAGTGACCGAACTCACCCAAGAGGCGGGTGGGGCACGTCAGTTGGCGAAGACGGTGACACCGTCCTCCGTCGCGTGGCGCGGTTCCATCTCCTCCGCCTCGTGGGCGAGGGCCCGGCGCCGCACCAGCACCACCAGCGCGCCCAGCACGGCGGTGGCCCCGGCGACCACGAACGGGACGTGGATGTCGGTCCACTCCTCGATCTTGGGCGCCAGGTAGGGCGCGGCGGCCGCGGCGAACCAGCGCACGAAGTTGTAGCCCGCGCTCGCCACCGGACGCGGCGCGTCCGACACCCCGAGCGCCAGCTCGGTGTAGACGGTGTTGTTCACGCCGATGAACGCGCCGGACAGGATGGTGCAGACGATCGCGGTGGTGTGGTCGCCGTAGCCGAGAACGACGACGTCGGCGGCCAGCAGCACCAGGGAACCGCCGAGCACCTTCAGCGAGCCGAACCGCGCCTGCATGCGCGGGGCCACCAGCACGGAGAACACTGCGAGCAGCAGGCCCCAGGCGAAGAAGACGGCACCCGACTTGTAGGGCGTCATGTTCAGCACGAACGGCGTGAAGGCCAGCACGGTGAAGAACGTGTAGTTGTAGAAGAACGCCGAGACGGCCGCCGAGGCGAGACCGCCGTGGCCGAGCGCCTTGATCGGGTCGAGCAGCGAGGTCTTGCGGGCCGGCTTCGGCTGCTCCTTCAGGAACGCCGTGATGCACAGGAAGCCGACGGCCATCAGGCAGGCGGTGCCGAAGAAGGGGTAGCGCCAGCTGGCATTGCCGAGCAGGGCGCCCACCAGCGGGCCGCACGCCATGCCGAGGCCGAGCGCGGACTCGTAGAGCAGGATGGCCGCCGCGCTGCCGCCCGCCGCCGCGCCGACGATGACCGCGAGCGCCGTGGAGACGAAGAGCGCGTTGCCCAGCCCCCAGCCGGCCCGGAAGCCGACCAGCTGGCCGACCGAGCCGGAGGTGCCGGCGAGCCCGGCGAAGACCACCACGAAGGCGAGGCCGAGCAGCAGCGTCTTGCGTCCGCCGATGCGGCTGGAGACGAAGCCGGTCACCAGCATCGCCACGGCGGTGATCAGGAAGTAGGAGGTGAACAGGAGAGAGACCTGGCTGGCGGTGGCGTCCAGGCCCTTGGCGATGGAGGGCAGGATCGGGTCGACCAGACCGATGCCCATGAAGGCGACGACGGACGCGCCGGCCGTCGCCCAGACGGCCTTCGGCTGCCGCAGGATGCTGCCGGCGCCCGCGTCGAAGGGGTCCGCTGCCATGCGTGCTCCATTCCGGACGGAGGGGTGTGGGACGGGTGGGTGTGCGGGTGGGTGGTGCGGTGGGCCAGCAGGATGGTTGGCTTATGCACATAGTAAGTTAGCGCGGCTAATTAATGCAAGGTGCATCTACTTCTTGCCGCGCGGGCTGGTCTTTCTTGCCGGCGGGCGGGTCCCTTCCGGCCGCGCGGGGCCTGCCGTCCGGCCGGGCGGGCCCCTCCGGACGGGTGATCGTCCTTGACGCGGCGCGGTCCGGGTAGGAGCGTGGGGCTCTATGAGGGGCGAACCCAGTTGCCCGAAGTGCGGTGGCCGGGTCAGGGCTCCCGGACTCTTCAGCGACACCTGGCAGTGCGCTGTCCATGGGACGGTGTATCCGGTGCAGCCCGTGACCCCGCCCAGCGTCGAGGGGCTCGGCGTTGTCGTGCACCGCGCCCAGGTGCCCGTGTGGATGCCGTGGCCACTGCCCGTCGGCTGGCTGTTCACGGGCGTGGCCAGCGCGGGTGACGACCGCAGCGGCGGCCGCGCGACCGCCGTGGCCTGCTCGGGTCCCGGACCGCTCGGCGGCATGGGCGAACTGATCCTGGTCGCCGAGGAGCTGGGCGTCGGCCTCGGCGCCCGCTACGCCGGCATCGAGGGCCCGGACCCCGGCCCGTGCCTGAACGTCGAGAAGCCGCCGGACGCCAAGGTGCTGGCCGGTGGCCGTCCCACCCCGCTGTGGCACGTCTCCGGTGTTCCGGCGGACCGCGCCGTCTTCGCCGGCGAAGCCCGCGGGCTGTGGCTGTGGGCGGTGGTCTGGCCCGAGCAGTCGGGCCTGCTGATGTACGACGAACTGGTCCTGGCCGACCTGCGGGACGCGGGCGCCGAGGTCGACCTGGTGCCGTACGGGGCCCTGTCGCCGCGGTTGCTGCAGCCGTGACCGTGTAGGGGGCGGGGCGGCCGAGCGGCTGTGACAGGGGCACCCCTTGTCTCCCGTTATCCTTGAGTGTCCCTTTCCGTCCCGTCGCAGCCTGGAGTCCGTGTCGTGCGTATCGACCTGCACACCCACTCCACCGCGTCCGACGGTACGGACTCCCCGGCCGAACTCGTGCGGAACGCCGCCGCGGCCGGACTGGACGTCGTCGCCCTGACCGACCACGACACCACGCGCGGGCACGCGGAAGCGGTCGCGGCCCTGCCCGACGGGCTCACCCTGGTCACCGGCGCCGAACTCTCCTGCCGCATCGACGGCATCAGCATGCACATGCTGGCCTACCTCTTCGACCCCGCGGAGCCCGCCCTGCTCGC
The DNA here is from genome assembly GCF_042268205.1 of Streptomyces sp. NPDC056160. Taxonomy (NCBI): domain Bacteria; kingdom Bacillati; phylum Actinomycetota; class Actinomycetes; order Kitasatosporales; family Streptomycetaceae; genus Streptomyces; species Streptomyces sp. NPDC056160. The sequence goes on along the minus strand of NZ_JBHJUW010000032.1, from coordinate 64,799 downwards.
CGAGCGGGAACTGGTCCGCGACGACCGGGTGCCGCGCGCGCAGGGCATGGTCGCCAAGCTGAACGAGCTGGGCGTCCCGGTCACCTGGGACCAGGTCGCGCGCATCGCGGGCGAGGGTTCGGTCGGACGGCCGCACGTCGCCTCCGCCCTCGTGGAGCTGGGCGTCGTACCGACCGTGAGCGACGCCTTCACCGACCAGTGGCTGGCCGACGGCGGCCGGGCCTGGGTCGCCAAGCACGAGACGGACCCGTTCGAGGCGATCCGGCTGGTCAAGGGGGCCGGCGGGGTCTGCGTCTTCGCGCACCCGGCCGCGGCCAAGCGCGGCCGAACGGTTCCGGAGTCCGCCATCGCCGAGCTGGCCGCGGCCGGCCTCGACGGCATCGAGGTCGACCACATGGACCACGACCCGCAGACCCGGGCCCGCTTGCGCGGCCTGGCGAAGGAGCTGGGACTGCTGGTCACCGGCTCCAGCGACTACCACGGCGGCCGCAAGGCGGTCTCGCTGGGCGAGTTCACCACGCACCCCGACGTGTACGGGGAGATCACCCGGCGGGCGACCGGAGCGTTCCCGGTGCCGGGCGCCGGCGGAACCGGCGCGGTCGCGGGCGTGGCCTGACGCTCACGCGCCCCTCGCACGCCCCCCTGCTTCTCCCTCTCGGATCTCTCCGGTTTCTCCGATCTCTCCGGTTTCTCCGGTTTCTCCGGTCTCTTCTTCCGCACGTACGCAAGGCCTGTTCAGACGATGTTCGACGCTGCCGTCTTCGGCTCCCTCTTCCTCACCCTTTTCGTCATCATGGATCCCCCCGGGATCACGCCGATCTTCCTCGCGCTGACCGCGGGACGACCTGCCAAGATCCAGAAGCGGATGGCCTTCCAGGCCGTCTGCGTGGCGGGCGGCGTGATCGCCGTGTTCGGTGTGCTCGGCCACCAGATCCTCGACTACCTGCACGTCTCCGTTCCCGCGCTGATGATCGCGGGCGGGCTGCTCCTGCTGCTGATCGCGCTGGACCTGCTCACCGGCAAGACCGACGAGCCCAAGGCGACCAAGGACGTCAACGTCGCCCTGGTCCCGCTCGGCATGCCACTGCTGGCGGGCCCGGGTGCGATCGTGTCCGTCATCCTCGCCGTGCAGAAGGCCGACAGCGTGGGCACCCAGATCTCCGTGTGGTCGGCGATCGTCGCCATCCACGTCGTGCTGTGGCTGGTCATGCGCTACTCGCTGCTGATCATCCGGGTCATCAAGGACGGCGGCGTGGTCCTGGTGACGCGGCTGGCGGGCATGATGCTCTCCGCGATCGCCGTGCAGCAGATCATCAACGGCATCACCCAGGTGGTCCGGGGCGCCTGACCCGGCGCCCGCCCGGGCCGCGGCACGGACGGAGCCCCCGTACGGCATCGCTCGCGCGTGCCGTGCGGGGGCTCCGAAGTGCGAAAACCAGGCCCTGCTGTTACGAGGCCGGGGTGTCGGCCGGGCGGATCCAGAGCCGCTGGCCGATCGCTGCGGCCTGCTGAACGATCCGATTGACGGAGGCGGCGTCCACGACGGTGCTGTCCACGGTGGTGCCGTCGACCTCGTCGAGTCGCATGATCTCGAAGCGCAAGGGCTTCTCCCTTCGTCTGGTCATCCTCCTGCGGAGAATTACTGTGAGATGGATGGTGCACGTGGCATCGGTGCCCCGTGTTCCTCATGGGACAACAGGTTCTCCGCCGAGAACATTCCCTACGCTAAAGAAATTTTTCGAACGGCTAATTACTGACGGGTCGAAGACTTCGAACGACCGACCGGGACCGGTTGTATTCGCAGCGTGACCAACGGGACAATGGACCCGATGAACGAGGCCATGAACGAGGACCGCGCGGCGCTCGCCGCCCGCATCGACCGCACGAACGAGCTGCTGGAACGCATGCTCGCCGAGGTGGCCAAGACACCCTCCACCCACGCGATCTTCGTCGATGCCGGGTACCTCTACGCCGCCGCGGGCCGCCTCGTGGCCGGCACCGAGGACCGCCGGGCCTTCGACCTGGACGCCGAGGGCCTCATCGACGCGCTCATCGACCGGGCCCGCACCGTCTTCGCCGACAGCCGGCTGCTGCGCGTGTACTGGTACGACGGCGCCCGGCGCCGCATCCACACCGCCGAGCAGCAGTCCATCGCCGAACTGCCCGACGTGAAGGTCCGCCTCGGCAACCTCAACGCGAACAACCAGCAGAAGGGCGTCGACTCCCTCATCCGCTCCGACCTGGAGTCCCTGGCCAGGCACCGCGCGATCAGCGACGCCGCCCTGCTCGGCGGCGACGAGGACCTGGTCTCCGCCGTGGAGGCCGCCCAGGGCTACGGCGCCCGCGTCCACCTGTGGGGCATCGAGGCCCCGGAGGGCCGCAACCAGGCCGAGCCGCTGCTGTGGGAGGTCGACAGCCAGCGCACCCTCGACCTCGACTTCTTCAAGCCCTACGTCTCCCGGCGCACGGCGGCCACCTACGACCCCGCGGGCACCACCCGGCCGAGCCGGGAGGACGTCCGCTTCGTCGGCGCGCAGATCGCCGCGAAGTGGCTCGCGGCACGCGGCCGGGACAGCCTCGCCGAACTCCTCCCCGGCCACCCCTACCTGCCCGGTTCGGTGGACCAGGACCTCCTGGTCGAGGCGGAGGGCCTCCTCCAGTACTCGCTGCGCGGCCAGGCCGACCTGCGGCGCGCCCTGCGGGACGGCTTCTGGGACCACCTCCAGGCGCAGTACTGACGGGCCGGCCGCGCTACTGGTCCGTGCGGTCCGTGCGGTCCGTGCGGTCCAGGAGGCCGGTGCGGCCGGTGCCGCCCGCCCGGTCCGTGCTGTCCCAGAAGTCGGCGAGCGCGTGGGCGGTGGCGAGCGGCTGGTCGCAGTTGGGGGAGTGCTCGGCGCCCTCGACGATCGTGCGCCGCGCCCCGAGCCGTACGGCCATGTCGTCCAGGAGCGGCACCGGCCAGGCGTCGTCCCGGGCGCCCGAGAGGACGTGGAACGGCAGCGGAACGGCGGCGAGGTCCGCGACCCGGTCCGGTTCGCCGCACAGCTGACGCCCGGTGGCCAGCAGTTGCGCGGGCTTGTTGCCCAGCCAGCGACGACGCAGGTCCGCCCGGTCGTCCACGGCGGAGTCGAGGCCCGCCGCGAGACCACTGTCCCCCGCGGCGGGGTCGTCGGGCGTCGCGGCTGACTCCATCGACTGGATGACGTCCCAGACCTCGGCCATCGACATCACCGTAAGCGCGTCCCGCAGCAGCTTCACGCGCTGCCGCTGCGCGGGGGAGACCTGCGCCGGACCGGACGACATGAGGGTGAGCGAGACGAAGAGGGAGTGGTCGAGCAGGACGGCCGCACGGGCGATCTGCCCCCCGAGGGAGTGCCCGACCAGGTGGACGGGCGTGCCGAGCGCGGCGGCCTGCGCGAGGACGTCCCGGGCGAGCTGCTCCTGGGCGTACGCCGACTCGTCGTCCTCGGGCCCGTCCGACTCGAACTGCCCGCGGCCGTCCACGGCCACGGTCCGGTAGCCGCGCGCGGAGAGCGGTGCGTGCAGCGGGTTGAAGTCCTCCTTGCTCCCGGTGAAGCCGGGCAGCAGCAGCGCCGTGCCCCTGGGCTCGGCACCGGTCGCCGCGGGCGCGTCGACGACGGCGAACTCACCGCGCGCGGTACGCAGCCGGTGGCTCCGGGCGCCGGGCGGCGGGACGAAGGTCGGGGGCCTGCTCATGCCGTGAGGTTATCGGGCCCGGTGGACGGCGGCCCGGTCCGCCCCGGGCGGGGGAGCCGGCGGGCCGGGGAGTGCCCGGACGCCGAACGGCCCGGCCCACACGGAGTGGACCGGGCCGTTCGGCGATCTACCGGGGGACGCGGTGGCTCACGCCTGTGCTGACTCGACGGCGGCCGCCGTCTTGCGAGTCCGGCGGCGCGGCGCGGCTTCCGGCTCGCCGGTCGCCTGCGCCGGGATCTCCGCCCCGGCGGCGTCGGCGGACTCGGCGGCCTTACGGGTACGGCGGCGCGGCTTGGCCTCCGCCTCCCC
>NZ_JBHJUW010000032.1:0-60673 GCF_042268205.1 Streptomyces sp. NPDC056160 | reverse complement strand
GGCGGTGGTGGTCACCTCGGCTGCGGCGGCCTTCTTGCGCGTGGTGCGCTTGGGCTTGGCTTCGGCTTCGGTGGTGGTTTCCGTCGTGTCGGCGGCCGTTTCGGCGGCGGGTGCCTTGGCGGCGGTCTTGCGGGTGCGCTTGGGCTTGGCTTCGGCGGGTGCCGTTTCGGCGGTGGTGGTCACCTCGGCTGCGGCGGCCTTCTTGCGCGTGGTGCGCTTGGGCTTGGCTTCGGCTTCGGTGGTGGTTTCCGTCGTGTCGGCGGTGGCTTCGGCGGCGGGTGCCTTGGCGGCGGTCTTGCGGGTGCGCTTCGGCTTCGCCTCGGCGGGCGCCGCCTCCGCGGTCCCGGCCTCGGTCACCGTCTCGGCGGTCACCGCCGGCTCCGCGGCCTTGCGGGTACGGCGACGGCGCGGCTTCTCCTGCGCCGGGGCCTGCGGCGCCTGCGCGGCGGGGCTCTCCGGCACCACCACCGGGGCCTCGGCTGCCTGCGCCGACGTGGACGCGGCAACCGGAGGAGCGGACACGGGGGTCCCCGGCTCGGCGGGTGCGGCGGACGGGACCGGCTCGGTGGCCGTCGCCGCCGTGGGCGCCGCCTGCTGCGCCGAGGCACCGGCACCGCCACGGGTACGCCGACGTCGACGCGGTGTGCGGGTGCCCGCGGCCTCGTCCGAGGCCGCCGGCTCGACCGGCGCGGTCCCGGCCGTCGTACCGGCGGCCGGCGCGGCCGGGTCCACCGGTGAGCCACCGCGCGTACGGCGCCGACGGCGCGGGGTGCGCGCCGGGCGCTCACGGTCATGCTCCCGCTCCCGCTCGCGGTCGGCGGAGCGGCCCTCGGGGCGAGCGCCCCGGCCGCCGCGCCCGCGGGCACCGCGACCACCGGTCTCACCGAGGTCCTCCAGCTCCTCCGCGTCCAGCCCGGCGCGAGTGCGCTCCGAGCGCGGCAGGATGCCCTTGGTGCCCGCCGCGATCCCCAGGTCGGAGAAGAGGTGGGGGGAGGTGGAGTACGTCTCCGGCGGGTCGTTGAAGCCCAGGTCCAGCGCCTTGTTGATCAGCTGCCAGCGAGGGATGTCGTCCCAGTCGACGAGCGTGATCGCCGTACCCTTGGCGCCCGCGCGGCCGGTGCGGCCGATGCGGTGCAGGTACGTCTTCTCCTCTTCCGGCGACTGGTAGTTGATGACGTGGGTGACGCCCTCGACGTCGATGCCGCGCGCGGCGACGTCGGTGCAGACGAGGACGTCCACCTTGCCGTTGCGGAAGGCGCGCAGCGCCTGCTCGCGGGCGCCCTGGCCGAGGTCGCCGTGGACCGCGCCGGAGGCGAAGCCGCGCTGCTTGAGCTGGTCGGCGAGGTCGGCCGCCGTGCGCTTGGTGCGGCAGAAGATCATCGCGAGACCGCGGCCCTCGGCCTGCAGGATGCGCGCGACCATCTCGGGCTTGTCCATGTTGTGCGCGCGGTAGATGAACTGGGTGGTGTTCGCCACCGTCGCGCCCGCGTCGTCCGGCGCGGTGGCGCTGATGTGCGTGGGCTGCGACATGTAGCGCCGGGCCAGGCCGATGACCGCGCCCGGCATGGTGGCCGAGAACAGCATGGTCTGCCGCCTGGTCGGCAGCATGTCGATGATCTTCTCGACGTCGGGCAGGAAGCCGAGGTCGAGCATCTCGTCGGCCTCGTCGAGGACGAGCGCCTTGATGTGCTTGAGGTCGAGCTTCCGCTGGCCGGCCAGGTCCAGCAGGCGGCCGGGGGTGCCGACGACGACGTCGACGCCCTTCTTCAGGGCCTCGACCTGGGGCTCGTAGGCCCGGCCGCCGTAGATCGCGAGGACACGCACGTTGCGCACCTTGCCCGCGGTCAGCAGGTCGTTGGTGACCTGGACGCACAGCTCGCGCGTGGGGACGACGACGAGTGCCTGCGGGGCGTCGGTGAGGGCCTCGGGGGTGGCACGTCCGGCCTCGACGTCGGCGGGGACGGTGACGCGCTCCAGGAGGGGGAGGCCGAAGCCCAGGGTCTTGCCGGTGCCGGTCTTGGCCTGGCCGATGACGTCCGTGCCCGACAGGGCCACGGGGAGCGTCATCTCCTGGATGGGGAAGGGGTTGATGATGCCGACGGCCTCCAGGGCCTCGGCGGTCTCGGGAAGGATTCCGAGCTCTCGGAACGTCGTAGTCAGGGTGCTGCCTCTTCTGTGTGTGCGGTGCGAGGCGAGCGCGGGGGTCGTGTCGGACCGTGCCGGGGACGCCGGCGGCCGTACGGGCGAAACCGCTCAGGCCGGCCGTGATGGCACGGGACCTCTGCCGACGCTCTGCGGGCCTGTCCTCGGGGCAGGCCCAGCACTCGTACCGCTGAGGGTGTCCCTCCGATCGTCGTACGCACTGTGCCGTACGGTCAGGGAGGGCTGTCGGGTCGGAGCCGATCGGGCCACCGACCGGGCATCCTCATGCGTGCGGCCTGTCGGAGTGCGTCGAGACACCTCGGCGTACCCAGCAGGCGCATTACCACCATACCCCGGAATCGCGCACACGCGATGGCCGATTCGGTCACGTAGTCGTCGTCACACTGGTCGGCCAGGTCTCTCCGGGGCCCGGCGGGCGGGCTATTGTGCGCTTCATGACCAGCTCTGACAAGCCTGACCAGGCCTCCGACGCCCCCGCCGAACGCACCGGGATCGCCGCCCAGGACTGGGCGACGGCCGCCGCCGATCCACAGTACCGCGCCGCCGTCGTGGACCTGCTCGGGGCGCTCGCGTACGGAGAGCTAGCGGCGTTCGAACGGCTCGCGGAGGACGCCAAGCTGGCGCCCACCCTCGCGGACAAGGCCGAGCTGGCGAAGATGGCCTCGGCCGAGTTCCACCACTTCGAGCGGCTGCGGAACCGCCTCACGGAGATCGGCGCGGAGCCCACCGCGGCGATGGACCCCTTCGTCGCCGCGCTCGACGGCTTCCACCGGCAGACGGCGCCCTCCGACTGGCTGGAAGGACTCGTCAAGGCCTACGTCGGCGACTCGATCGCCAGCGACTTCTACCGGGAGGTCGCCGCCCGGCTGGACTCCGACACCCGCGAGCTGGTGCTGGCCGTCCTCGACGACACCGGGCACGCCGGTTTCGCCGTGGAGAAGGTGCGCGCGGCGATCGACGCGGACCCGCGGGTGGGCGGCAGGCTCGCGCTGTGGGCGCGGCGCCTGATGGGCGAGGCGCTGTCGCAGTCCCAGCGGGTCGTCGCCGACCGCGACGCGCTCTCCACGATGCTCGTCGGAGGGGTGGCGGACGGCTTCGACCTCGCGGAGGTCGGCCGCATGTTCACGCGCATCACGGAGGCGCACACCAAGCGGATGGCCGCACTGGGCCTGGCCGCGTAGGCCGCGGGTCCGGACGGCGGACGGCTCCGGTGGCCCTCCGCCGCCGTGGCCGCCCCCGGGGAGGGACGCGCGCGGCCCGGCGGCCGCGCGGTCACGCCGTCAGGGATCGTCGGCGCAGGCGGCCGGCCGGGCGGAGCAGCAGGGAGAGGGAGGCGGCCGCGACGACCGCCGCGCCGAGCAGGCTGGACACCACCGGGGCGGAACCCAGCGCGCTGTGCGTGACGAAGTCTCCGAGGAGGGCGCCCGCGACGCCCGTCGACAGCACCAGCGGGCGGGACGGCAGCCGGTGCGACAGGCGCCGGAAGGCCACCCAGCCGAGCAGCAGGCCGAGCACGGCGGAGCCGAACGCCTCCAAGAACATCACGGTTCCTCCCACACGGTCGGCCGGTGCTGACGGTCGTAGCCCCGTCATACCCCTGACCTGCGGAATGCAACCCTTTCCTGTGGGCTGTTCGTGAGCGGCCCGTGAAGAACCCGCGAAAGCGGGGGACGCGGCCGGCGGGCGGGGGCGGACACGCGAGAGGCCCGGCGGTCGGCGACCGCCGGGCCCCACCCGTCATCCGTGCCTACAGGGCCCCGAAGCCCACCTTGCGCGGGGCCGGCTCGCCCAGCTCGACGTACGCGAGGCGCTCGGCCGGGACCAGCACCTTACGGCCGTGCTCGTCCACGAGGGTCAGCAGCTGTGACTTGCCGGCCAGCGCCTCGGCCACCGCCCGCTCGACCTCCTCGGGGCTCTGACCGCTCTCCAGAACGATCTCGCGGGGCGCGTGCTGCACGCCGATCTTGACCTCCACGGCTATGTCCCTCCGACGGTCAGTGAAGTGCGCGTCCTTCCGCGCCGTACCCAGCACACATTAGCCCGGTGAGGGGACGGACACGCTCCGCCGGACAACGCCAGGAGCGAACAGCGGGCGGGAACAAACGACCGGCCCGTCCGCACGGTCCGTTCGTCAGTGGTGCTGCTCGGTGCCGTGCAGCGGGAAGCCCGCGATGCCGCGCCAGGCCAGGGACGTCAGCAGCTGGACCGCCTGGTCGCGCGGGACGCTGCGGTCGCTGTGCAGCCAGGAGCGGGCCACCACCTGCGCGAGGCCGCCAAGGCCGGAGGCCAGCAGCATCGACTCCGCGCGCGAGAGGCCGGTGTCCTCGGCGATGACGTCGCAGATCGCCTCGGCGCACTCGTTCGTGACCTTGTCGACGCGCTCGCGCACGGCGGGCTCGTTCGTCAGGTCCGACTCGAAGACCAGCCGGAAGGCGCCGCCGTCGTCCTCGACGTAGGCGAAGTAGGCGTCCATCGTCGCGCGCACGCGCTGCTTGTTGTCGGTCGTCGAGGCCAGCGCGCCGCGCACGGACCGGATGAGCGACTCGCAGTGCTGGTCGAGCAGCGCCAGGTAGAGGTCGAGCTTGCCCGGGAAGTGCTGGTAGAGCACCGGCTTGCTGACGCCGGCGCGCTCCGCGATGTCGTCCATGGCCGCCGCGTGGTAGCCCTGCGCCACGAAGACTTCCTGGGCGGCGCCCAGCAGCTGGTTCCGCCGGGCACGGCGCGGCAGGCGCGTGCCTCGCGGGCGCGCCGCCTCTGTCTGCTCGATGGCTGTCACGCCGCCTCCCAATGTCGTCGCTGTGCGGTGTGCGCCGCGCCGCCATCGTACTTTTCGGTAACCGTACTGTGCGCGGTGCGAGCGCAGAATTTCACGGACCGGACGGTGAAGAAACCGGTACAGAAGGTTTCCAACTTGCCGAGTCCGGGCATAGGAGAACGCCGCCGCTGTTCAGCGGCGGTCGGGCGGTTCCGGCACCGTCACCGGTAGTCGTCCTCGTCGAGGGAGACGACCCGTGCCTGCTCGGCGAGGTCGGCTTCGTTCGCGCGGCCGGGGTCCACGCCCGTCAGGGGATCGTCGTGTTCCGGCGCGATGTCGGCGTGCTGTTCTGCGGCGTCGTTCTCCGGGGCCTCGACGTCGATCTCCGTGCCGTTCTCGGTGGCCTCGTCCTCGAACGTCTCGGGATCGGTGGGGTCGAACGCCATGCTGGGCTCCCTTCCTGCGGACGTCCCTCGAACGTCCCTGCGCATGTCGGTGCATGTCGGTGCATGTCTCGTGCGCCCCCGCGAGGCGCGGGGGCTGCATACGGGTGCCCTCTGTACGAGCGTAGGAGACACCCGATCCTGATGCCATGCGGTGGGCGGCCGTCCTGCGGTGCGCATCCCGCGCTGTCCGCCGCCCGCTGTGACGGCGAACACATGAATGGCGACGTGATCGTCTCGTAACATTGCCGCATGTCTTCGACCGAGCTGCCCGCCGTGCCGCCCGCCAACGTACTTCCCAGGGTGGGGCCCGTCGGGGTCGAGGAGGGGGAGCGGCTGCGCTCGGTCCAACTGCGGGGCATCACCTTGACGGTGCGCTCCAGGCCCCCCGCGCGGGAGAACCTCCCGCGCGCGCTGTACGTCCACGGACTCGGCGGTTCCTCGCAGAACTGGTCGGCGCTGATGGCCCTCCTCGACGGCGACGTCGACGGCGAGGCCCTCGACCTGCCCGGCTTCGGCGACTCACCGCCACCCGACGACGGCAACTACTCGGTCACCGCCCACGCGCGCGCGGTGATCCGCTACCTGGACACGGCCGGCCGCGGCCCGGTCCACCTCCTCGGCAACTCGCTGGGCGGCGCGGTCTCGACGCGCGTCGCCGCGCTGCGCCCCGATCTCGTCCGCACGCTCACGCTGATCTCCCCCGCGCTGCCCGAACTGCGCGTGCAGCGCACCGCTCTGCCGACCGGACTGCTCGCGCTGCCGGGCGTCACCGCGCTCTTCACCCGGCTGACCCGGGAGTGGACGGCGGAGCAGCGGGTCCGCGGGGTCATGGCCCTGTGCTACGGCGACCCGGAGCGGGTGACGCCGGAAGGGTTCCGCAACGCGGTCACGGAGATGGAGCGGCGGCTTCAACTGCCGTACTTCTGGGACGCGATGACGCGTTCCGCGCGCGGGCTCGTCGACGCGTACACCCTGGGCGGGCAGCACGGTCTGTGGCGGCAGGCCGAGCGGGTCCTCGCCCCCACGCTGCTGGTCTACGGCGGCCGGGACCAGCTCGTCGGCTACCGCATGGCCCGGCGCGCGGCCCGCGCCTTCCGCGGCTCCCGCCTGGTGACCCTGCCCGACGCGGGGCACGTGGCGATGATGGAGTACCCGGAGACGGTGGCGACCGCGTTCCGCGAGCTGCTCGCCGAGGCGGAGGCATCCGGTGCGCGGGCATCGGGTGCGGAGACGTCCGGTGCGGAGACCTCCGGTGCGGGGGCCGACGAAGGCGCATCCGACGTGGAACTGGGAGGCTGACGGACCTCGTGGGACGCCACAGCCGCCGCGGACCCGCCCCGAAGGGCGACAGCGCGCGAACAGCGGGAACACCCGCATCAGAGCGAACAGAGGGAACAGAGGGAACCGGGGGAGCGCAGGGCACAGCGGGCGCAGGGGGCTCGGCAACGGGTCCGTCGGGGATCTCGGAGGCGGCTCGCGCGGCCGCGGGACCTGAGATCCGCTCAGACCGGGAGGGCCCGGCCGCGGGTCGGCGCCGCAGCGGTCCTGCCGGACCGGGCGCACCGGCGGTACCTGCCGCGTACGGCGCCACTCGCTTCCCCGACGGGACGCCCGCGCACGGTGTGCCGCGCCTGCCGGCGGACGGGACGCCCGCGCACGGTGTGCCGCAGACCCGTGGCGGCCACCCCGAGCAGTGGGAGACAGGCGGCGGCTGGGGGGAGTTCAGGACCCGGAGCGGCACGGCAGGCGGCGCGGTACGGGGGCGGCGGCCGGGAGCCGACGGCTCCGACGGCCCGACGGGCTCCGACGGTTCGCGCGGCTACGGCGCCGCGACCGGCCAGGGTGCCGCGTCGGCCCAGGGCGCCGCGTCGGCCGGCTTCGGTGCCCCGACCGGCCCCGATGCTCCGTCCGGTTCCGCGGCCCCGACCCGTTCCGGGAGGGGCACAGGTCAGCCGGGGCCAGACCGCCCCGGCGCGGCCCGCGGTCCGCGCCCGTCGCCCGGCGCCCCCGCTCCGGGCGGCCCCGGGGGCCCCGCTGTCCCCATCCCGCGGCAGCGGCAGGCGCCGCCCGCCGGCGGCCCCCGGCAGGACTATCTCGACGCGTTCGAGGACGGCGAGGGCGCCTTCGGCCCCCGGTCGCGCGGCGCCGCGCCGCCCTCGGCGGCTCCGGTCTCCCCGGCCGGGCGGGCCACCCGCACCGGCCCGGGCACCGGCGCGGGTGCGGCCGCGGGCGTGGCCGGTGGCGGTACCATCGCGCCGCCTCCCGGCACCACAGCGCCGCCTCCCGGTACCACCGCGCCGCCTCCCGGTACCACCGCGCCGATCCCCGCCCCCGCCGGGCCCGCCGACTCCGGAGCACCGGCCGGCGGCAGGAGCGCCAAGGGCCGTACGTTCACGGGTATCGCCGCGGCCGCGGTCACCACCGTGCTCGCGGTCATCGTCGCCGGGCAGGTCACCGACGACCGTTCCGGTGCTCAGGCGCAGGCGCGGACGGCAGCCGGGCAGGACGACGGCGCCCGCTCCGCGGTGGGCCCGGACGGTCACGCGAGCCCGTCGCAGTCGCCCAGCGCCCCGGCGCTGACGTACGCGCAGAAGATGGACCTGAAGTACGCGCTCAGCCCCACGCTCAAGGGTTCGGGCAGGTTCGACGTGGTCCCCGGCTTCGCCAAGGCGCCGGGCAGGGGGCGGAAGTACACCTACCGCATCGACGTGGAACAGGGCCTCGGTCTCGACGCCCGGCTCTTCGCCGACGCCGTGCAGAAGACGCTCAACGACAACCGCAGCTGGGCCCACAACGGCGCCCGCACCTTCGAGCGCGTCTCCTCCGGGGCGAGCGACTTCGTGATCACGCTGGCCAGCCCGGGAACCACCGCCGCCTGGTGCGCCAAGTCGGGTCTGGACACCACCGAGGACAACGTCTCCTGCGACTCGGCCGCCACCCCGCGCGTGATGATCAACGCCTACCGGTGGGCGCAGGGAGCGAAGACCTTCGGCGACAGGATGTACGCCTACCGGCAGATGCTGATCAACCACGAGGTCGGTCACCGCCTCGGTCACAACCACGTCACCTGCGACAAGGACGGCGAGCTGGCGCCGGTCATGCAGCAGCAGACGAAGTTCCTGGACCATGACGGAATCCACTGCCTGCCGAACTCCTGGCCGTATCCGAAGAGTTGATCCAGGGGCTGCCCGGGGGCCCTGGATCATGTTGACAATGCGCCGAATGTTCGTTCATATTTCTGCGCATGTGGACCCGTCACGCCGCCAGCAGCGCCGCCATCGAGATGGCGCTCATCGGCGTGACCGGCCTCTGCGTGGCCGACATCCACTGTTGCTGACGCCCGCCACCGGCGTGCGCGTCGCCCCTTTCCCCCCTTCGCCGTGAGGCTCCGCCGCTCCGTGCGCTCCCGTTGAGCGCCGGTGCGCGGCTGCGTGGCTCCAGGTGGTCCGACGACCCGCCGCCGAGGCAGACGTCTGTTCAGATTCGTCTCACCCCTCGTCCTGCCGTCTCGCGATCCGAGACGTTCTCGCCGGACCCGGGGCATTCCTCCCGAGAGGTCGTCATTCCGATGCGCCAACCGTCCGTCTCAGCCCGCCGCGTGGCCGCGGTATCCGTCAGCCTGGTGGTGGCAGCGGGCGCCGTCGCCTGCGGACCGAAGGACAGCGATGCCAAGGGCGCCGGCGGCGACGCGCAGCCCCACAAGGGCGGCACCCTGAGCGTCCTGAACGCCCAGCCGCAGCAGGACTTCGACCCCGCCCGCCTCTACACGTCCGGCGGCGGCAACGTCCCCTCCCTCGTCTTCCGCACCCTCACCACCCGCAACCGCGAGAACGGTGCCGCCGGCGCCAAGGTCGTCCCCGACCTCGCCACCGACACCGGGCGCCCCAGCAAGGACGCGACCGTGTGGACGTACACCCTCAAGGCGGGGCTGAAGTACGAGGACGGCACCCCGATCACCTCGGCCGACATCAAGTACGGCATCGAGCGCTCCTTCGCCCCCGAACTCTCCGGCGGCGCCCCCTACCTGAGGGACTGGCTGGTCGGCGCGGCCGGCTACCAGGGGCCGTACAAGGACAAGAAGGGCCTCGCCGCGATCGAGACGCCGGACGCCCGGACGATCGTCTTCCACCTGAACAAGCCCGAGGGCGAGTTCCCGTTCCTGGCCACGCAGACGCAGTTCACGCCGGTGCCCCGGAGCAAGGACACGGGCACCGAGTACGAGGAGCACCCGGTCTCGTCCGGACCGTACAAGGTCGTCAAGAACGAGAACGACGGCGAGCACCTCGTCCTGGAGCGCAACCCGAACTGGTCGGCCGCCACCGACGCCGAGCGCAAGGCCTACCCGGACCGGGTCGACGTTCGCTCCGGGCTGGACTCCTCCGTGATCAACCAGCGGCTCTCCGCGTCCCAGGGACCGGACGCCGCCGCAGTCACCACGGACACCAACCTCGGCCCCGCCGAACTCGCCAAGGTCAGCGGCGACAGGGAACTGGCCGCGCGCGTGGGCACCGGCCACTTCGGCTACACGAACTACCTGGCCTTCAACCCGAAGGTCAAGCCGTTCGACGACCCCAAGGTGCGCGAGGCCGTCTCCTACGCCATCGACCGCTCCTCGGTCGTCAACGCGGCCGGCGGCAGCGCGCTCGCCGAGCCCGCCACCACCTTCCTGCCGAACCAGAAGTCCTTCGGCCACACTCCCTACGACCTCTTCCCGGCGGGCGCCTCCGGCGACCCGGCCAAGGCCCGGCAGCTGCTGAAGGAGGCCGGCCACCCGAACGGGCTCACCGTCACGCTCACGCACTCCAACAGCAAGGACTTCGAGACCAGTCCGGAGATCGCCACCGCCGTCCAGGACGCGCTCAAGAAGGCAGGCATCACGGTCAGGCTCCAGGGTCTGGAGAAGAACGACTACTCGGACAAGACCCAGAACGTGAAGACCGAGCCGGGCCTCTTCCTCGCCCACTGGGGCGCCGACTGGCCCTCCGGCGGCCCCTTCCTGGCCCCGATCTTCGACGGCCGCCAGATCGTGAAGGACGGCGCCAACTTCAACAGCGGCCAGCTGGACGACAAGTCCGTCGACGACGAGATCGACGCGATCAACAAGCTGACCGACCTCGACGCCGCCGCCAAGCGCTGGGGCGCGCTGGACCGCAAGATCGGCGAGCAGGCCCTGACCGTGCCGCTGTTCCACCCCGTCTACAAGCGCCTGTACGGCAAGGACGTCAAGAACATCGTGATCAGCGACTGGACCGGTGTGCTGGACATCTCCCAGGTCGCGGTGAAGTGACGCCGTGAGCGGAGCACTTGCCGCCTCCCCGGCCGCCGGGACGGACGCCCCCGCCCCGGCGGCCTCGGGGGCCCGTCGGTTCTGGCGGCGGCTGCGTGCGCAGCGCGCCGCCCTCGTCGCGGCGGCCGTCGTCGCGCTGCTCGTCCTGGTCGCGCTCGCCGCGCCGCTGCTCACCGCATGGGAGGGCCAGGACCCCACCACCTACCATCCGTCCCTCGTCGACTCCGCGCGCGGGGGCGTGCCCATCGGGCCGTTCGGCGGCGCCGGCGCCGACCACTGGCTCGGCGTCGAACCGCAGACCGGACGCGACCTGTTCGCCCGCCTGGTCTACGGTGCCCGGGTCTCCCTGGGCGTGGCCCTCGCCGCCACCGTCGTGCAGATCGTCATCGGCGTCGGGGTCGGCGTCACGGCCGCGCTCGGCAACCGCTGGGTCGACCAACTGCTGAGCCGGGCCACCGACATCATCGTCTCCATGCCGCTGATGATCATGGCTCTGGCGCTGCTCGCGATCGTGCCGTCGAGCTTCCCGCGCCCCGTGCTGGTCACCCTGGTCATCGGCCTGATCGCCTGGGGCAACATCGCCAAGATCGTGCGCGCCCAGACGCTCACCCTGAAGGGCCTCGACCACGTCGCCGCGGCCCGGCTCAGCGGCTGGGGCACCGTGCGCATCGCCCGCCGGGAACTGCTGCCCGGCCTCGCGGCCCCGGTCATCACGTACGCGGCCCTGCTCGTGCCCACGAACATCTCCGTCGAGGCGGCGCTGTCCTTCCTCGGCGTCGGCGTGAAGCCGCCCACCCCCTCCTGGGGGCAGATGCTCACCGCGGCCGACGTCTGGTACCAGGCGGCACCGCAGTACCTGATGCTTCCCGCGGGCGCCCTCTTCGTGACCGTCGTCGCCCTGACCGTCCTCGGGGACGGCGTGCGCACCGCTCTCGACCCGCGCGCCGCCTCCCGTCTGCGCATCGGCACCGGCCGCAGGCGCGAGTCGGGAGCCGGGGAGTCCGGCACGGGCGGCGGGGACCGTCCAGGGGCCGGGACGGGCGACGGGGACGGCAGAGGCGCCGGCGCGGACGACGGCCCGTTTCGGGAAGCACGCAAGGAGGCGACCGCATGAGCGGCTTCGGCGGACTCGGAGGCTTCGTACTGCGCCGCGCCCTCGGCGCCGCGATCACCCTCCTCGCCATCTCGGTGATCGTCTACGTCGTCTTCTACGCCACTCCCGGCAACGTCGCCCAGATCACCTGCGGGCCGCGCTGCTCGCCGGAACAGGTGCACCAGGTCGCGCAGCAACTGCGCCTGGACGACCCGCTGTACGTGCGCTACTGGCACTTCCTCGAAGGACTCGTGGCCGGCCAGGACTACTCGACCGGCACGTCCGTGGAACACTGCTCCGCGCCCTGCCTCGGGGTCTCCTACCAGTCCGGGCGGCAGGTCCTCAGCATCATCCTGACCAAGCTGCCCGTGAGCCTGTCCCTGGTGTTCGGCGCGATGGTGCTCTGGCTCGTCCTGGGCGTGGGCACCGGCGTGCTCTCCGCCTGGCGGCGCGGCCGGATCTCCGAACGGGTGCTCACGGCCGTCACGCTCGCGGGCACGGCCACGCCCGTCTTCGTCATCGGCCTGGTGCTGATGATCGTCGTCTGCGGCGAGTTCCAGTGGCTGCCCTTCCCGCAGTACGTGAACCTCACCGACGACCCCGAGCAGTGGGCGTGGAACCTGCTGCTGCCGTGGCTGTCGCTCGCCCTGATCGAGGCCGCGACCTTCGCCCGCATGACCAGGGCCTCGATGCTGGAGACCCTCGCGGAGGACCACATCCGCACCTTCCGGGCGTACGGGGTGGGCGAGCGGTCGGTCGTCGGCCGGCACGCGCTGCGCGGCGCCCTCGCGCCCGTCATCGCGCTGAACGCCAACAACTTCGGTTCGGCGGTCGGCGGCGCGGTGCTCACCGAGACCCTCTTCGGCCTGCCCGGCATCGGCCAGGAACTGGTGCACGCGGTGAACATCGTCGACCTGCCGGTCGTCGTCGGCATGGTCCTCGTCATCGGCTTCTTCGTCGTCATCGCCAACGCCGTCGCGGACGTGCTGTTCGCGGTGGCCGACCGACGGGTGGTACTCGCATGAGCCAGGAGACCGTGAAGAGTGCGGAGAGCAGCACGGGGAAGAGCCCGGAGGGCCGCAGCGGGACGGGCCCGGAGAGCCACGGCGGGAAGAGTCCGCAGGGCCTGGTCCGAGTGACGGACCTGACCGTCGAGTTCGGTCCCCTGCGGGCCGTGGACGGGCTCTCCTTCCGGCTGCCGCGGGGCGGCGCGCTCGCCCTGGTCGGCGAGTCCGGCTCGGGCAAGTCCACGGTCGCCTCCGCCCTGCTGGGACTGCACCGCGGGACCGGGGCCAGGGTGCGCGGATCGGTCGAGGTCGCCGGTGCCGACGTCCAGCGGGCCTCCGAGGAGGAACTGCGGCGGCTGCGGGGAGGGAAGGCCGCCATGGTCTTCCAGGACCCGCTGTCGTCCCTGGACCCGTACTACGCGATCGGGGACCAGATCGCCGAGGTGTACCGCACACACACGCGTGCCTCACGGCGTGCGGCACGCGCGCGTGCCGTGGAGGTGCTGGACCGGGTCGGGATCCCCGACGCCGGGCGGCGCTCCCGTGCCCGCCCGCACGAGTTCAGCGGCGGCATGCGCCAGCGCGCCCTGATCGCCATGGCCCTGGCGTGCGCGCCGGACCTGCTGATCGCCGACGAGCCGACCACGGCGCTCGACGTGACGGTCCAGGCCCAGATCCTCGACCTGCTGCACACGCTGCGCGAGGAGACCGGGATGGGGCTGCTGCTCGTCACCCACGACGTGGGCGTCGCCGCCGAGAGCGTCGAGGAGGTGCTGGTCATGCGGCACGGGCGCGCGGTCGAGCACGGGCCGGTCGCGGCCGTCCTGGGGGCGCCCACCGCGGCGTACACGAGGGAACTGCTGGCGGCGGTGCCGCGTGTCGACGCCGGCCCCGCGGGTTCCACCGGTTCCCCTGGCCCCACCGGTTCCCCTGGCCCCACCGGTTCCCCTGGCCCCACCGGTTCCCCTGGTTCCACCGGTTCCTCTGGTTCCGCCAAGGCCGCCGGGGCCGCCGAGTCGGCAGGTCACGCCGAGTCGGCAGGGACCGCTGAGTCGGCAGGTCACGCCGAGTCGGCAGGGACCGCTGAGATGGCAGGGACCGCTGAGGTGGCCCGGGCCGCCGGTTCCGCCGAGGTCGTCCTGGAGGCTACCGGGCTGCGGCGCGAGTTCGGTCGCGGGAGGCGGGCGTTCGCGGCCGTGGACGGCGTGTCGGTGACCGTGCGCCGGGGCGAGACCCTGGGGATCGTGGGCGAGAGCGGCAGCGGCAAGACCACGCTCGGCCGGATGCTCGTAGGGCTGCTGGAGCCGACCGCGGGCGAGGTCCGCTTCGAGGGCCGCGCCAGGGCGGGCGTGGACCCGGCCGTGCAGATGGTGTTCCAGGACCCCGTCTCCTCCCTCAACCCGCGCCGCAGCGTGGGCGAGTCCATCGCGGACCCCCTGCGGGCGCGCGGCGAACGGGACGAGGGGCGCATCCGGGAGCGTGTGGGCGGACTGCTGGAGCGCGTGGGGCTCCAGAGGGCGCACTACGACCGCTACCCGCACGAGTTCAGCGGCGGACAGCGCCAGCGCGTCGGCATCGCGCGGGCGCTCGCGGCGGACCCGCGCGTGATCGTGTGCGACGAGCCGGTCTCCGCGCTCGACGTCACCACCCAGGCGCAGGTGGTCGCCCTGCTCGGTGAGTTGCAGCGGGACCTCGGGATCGCGCTGGTCTTCGTCGCCCACGACCTCGCCGTGGTGCGCCAGGTCAGCGACCGGGTCGCGGTGATGCGGCGGGGCCGGATCGTGGAGGAGGGCCCGGCCGGCGCGGTGTACGACGCCCCCCGGGACCCGTACACCAGGCAGCTCCTGGCCGCGGTACCGGTGCTCGACCCCGGGGCCGCGGCCCGGCGCCGGGCCGAACGGCGTGAGCCGGCTCCGGCCTGACGAAGCGTGTCCGGGTGATCTCCTAGCGCGACGGAACGCCGTCCGCACGGGAAAGTTACGCCCGTTCACCCCTTTTGGTGGCGCGATGGACAACCGTCCGTCGCGCCACCGGCATGTCCGCATACGTTCGTCCCGCTGCGAGCCGCCGGTGCGACGGCGGCTCTCCACACGGGAGAGAACGGGGGTGCACGCGTGCGCATCGGACTGGTGACGGAGGGTGGCTACCCGCATGTGAGCGGTGACGCCGGCCTCTGGTGCGAACGGCTCGTGCGCGGGCTCGGGCAGCACGAGTTCGACCTCTACGCGCTCAGCCGCAGCCGCCGGCAGGAGGACGCGGGCTGGGTTCCGCTGCCCCGGCAGGTCAGCCGGGTGCGCACGGCGCCCCTGTGGACGGCCGAGGGCGACGGCGTACGCCTGGGACGCGGTGCGCGCCGGCGCTTCGCCGAGTGCTACGGCGAACTGGCCTCGGTACTGGCCGCGGCGAGCGGCACCGGCCTCGGCGAGCGGGACATCAGGGGTTCCAGGGATCTACGGGCCTGCCGGGACGCGCGAAGTCACCACCCCTCGCAGGAACCCCAGGACTTGCAGCGTCCCCAGGGTTTCTTGGCCTCCCGGGTGCCCAGGGAGTGTCATGGCGGGGAGGCGGACCGTTTCGCCAGCGCTCTCTACGGACTCGCGGAACTCGCCCGTGACGCGGACGGCCTGGCGCGTGCGCTCCGCTCGGAGACCGCCGTCCGCGCGCTGGAGCACGCCTGTCGCGCCGCCGGCGCCTCGCGCGCCGCGCGCGAGGCGCGCGTTCCCGACCTCCTCACCGTCGTCGCGCACCTGGAGCACTCCCTGCGCCCCCTCTCGCTCGACTGGTACGGGGACGACGGCCTCGGGGCCGCCGACCTCTGCCACACCGCGGGCGGCGGCACCGCGGCCCTGCCCGGACTGCTCGCACACCACTTCTGCGACGTCCCCCTCCTGGTCACCGAGTACGGCGTCCCGCTGCGCTCGCACTACCTGACCTCCGCCGCCGACGGCACCGCCCCCGCCGCGCGCGCCCTGCTCGCCGCCTTCCACGGCAGGCTCGCCGCCGAGGTCTACCGGCAGGCCGCCGTGCTCACCCACGGCAACGCCCACACCCGTCGCTGGCAGGAGCGCTGCGGTGCCGACCGCGCGAGGCTGCGCACCGTCCACCCCGGGATGGACGCCACCGCCTTCGCCGAGGCCGCCGCCCTCGCGGAAGCCGGTGAAGCGGGCGGGTCGTCGCGGGCGCCCGCCCCGGACACGCTGGTCTGGGTCGGTCGCGTCGAGCCCGCCAAGGACCTGGTGTCCCTGCTGCACGCCTTCGCGGAGGTCCGCCGGGCGGAGCCGGGAGCACGGCTGCGCATCGTGGCGGCGGCGCCGCCGACCGGCCCCGAGGCCACCGCCTACCTCGGCCACTGCAAGGCACTGGCCGCCCAGCTCTTCCCGGACGAGGCCGACGGCCCGCACACCGTGGGCGAGAACCCGGTCTCCTTCGAGGAGGTCGGCGGCCCCGAGGCACCGACCCTCGCCGACACCTACGCCTCGGGCGCCGTGGTCGTCCTGTCGAGCGTCGTCGAGGGCTTCCCGGCCGGCCTGGTGGAGGCGATGTTCTCCGGGTGCGCGACGGTCTCCACGGACGTCGGCGCGGTCGTCGAGGCCATCGGCGGTACGGGGCTGGTCGTGCCCCCGCGCAACCCGCGGGCGCTCGCCGAAGCGTGCGTGGCACTGCTGCGCGACCCCGAGCGCCGGGCGCGCCTGGGCGCCGCCGCTCGGGCCCGCGCGCTGGAACTGTTCACCGTCGAGCAGAACATCGCGGCATTTCACAGCATTTACCTGGAGATCGTCTCCCGGTGCCCGGTCCGCCGCGTCGTCCTGGACGGCTCCGGCGACCCCCTCCCGTTCGCCTCCCCGGCCGAGTCCCGCCTCCCCGGCCGCTGGACCGGCGGCCCGGGCACCGGGGCCGTGCCCTCCCCCCAGGCCCCGTCCGGCACCGCCTCCCCGGCCCGTGCCACCCCCACCTGGGCCGCCGCGCCCCCCTCCCGCACGTCAGCCGCCACCCCGGCCCCGGAGGCCGCCAGATGACCACCCCGAGAGACCCCGACCTCCCGACCGCCCCGTCGAGCCCCGGCCCCTGGGGCGCGGAGTCGCGGGAGTGGCTGGTGCCGCGTACCGCGGCCGAAGGGCCGGACCGTGCCACCGGCCGCGTGACGCGGGGGGCGAGCGATGCCGACAAGGTGGTGTGGCCCCGGGCGGCGGCCGGGGCGGGAGACACACCACCACTGCCCGGGGGCCGCCCACCCGGCCGGGGGCGGGTGCCGCAGGCCGGGACTGCGCTCGGCGTCGGCGGCGCACTGCGCGGGGCCACCGCAGGGGGAGCGGTTCGCCCCGCGCCGGGTGCGGGCCGAGCCACGCAGGATGTCGCTGGGGATGTCGCCGCCCCGCAGGCAGCCGCCGCCGCGCAGCACGCCGTTGCCGCACAGGAAGCCGCTACCCCGCAGCACGCCATCGCCGCACAGGAAGCCGCTGCCGTACAGGGAACCGGTGCCGCGCAGGTGACCGGTGCCGCGGCGCGAGCCGGTGCCGAGCCGGGTGCCGGAGCCGCCCCGGCGGCGGGGGCAGGCGCCTTTCCGGAAGCCGGTCACGGTGTCCGTGGCGGTGGGGTGCGGGGGCACGCCCCGGTCCTCACCCGCGACCCGGGCCACGACCGGGCGCCCGCCACCACCCCGCGCCGCGGCGCCGCCGACCCCGTCAAGACCCTGCTGCACCGCCACCGCGAGCTGTGCGAACGGGCGGTGGACCCGCTGGAGATCGCCGCCGGACTCGAGGCGCACGGCGTCACCGACCGAACGGCCGCCCGCTTCCGCCACCGCGACGTCTTCTCCCTCGCGGAGGAGATGTACGCCCGCGCCCCGCGCCCCGCCGAGACACCCCCGCGCTCCGAGGACCGCGACGCGCCCCGCGTGCGCGCCGGCTGGATCCTGCTCAGTCTGCTGCCCGGAGCCCTGTGCGCGGCTGCGGTGGCCGGGCTGCATCTGACCGCGGGCCGCACCCGCCTCGCGGTGGCCGGGCTCGGCGCACTGGCCGTCGCCCTCGCCGTCCGCGCCCTGCTCCGCCGCGGCCCGCTCAGCCCCCTCGGCCCGCCCGGCCGCAGCCACGCCCGCTCCCAGGTGCCCGGCGCCCGCGCCTGGACGTACTGGCTGCTCACCTACGCCCTGCTCGGCGACGGCCTGCTCGGTGTGGCGGTCGAGGGCGGACCCGACGGCCTGCCCGACGGCACCGCGACCGGCGGCCCGTGGCCGCTGGCCACCGTCCCCGTCCTGGCGCTCGCCCTCGCCTGCGCCCCGGCGTGCTGGGGAGCGCACCTCCTCGCCGTGCGCGCCCGGCGCGGCCTGAGGGCCAGCCGGTGCCTGGAAGAGTTCGCCGCCTCCGTGCGCCCCCTGCTCTTCGTGGTGGTCGGCGGGTTCCTCGGTGTCCTGGGCGTGCTGCTCGCGCTGTGCGGCAGGGTCCTGCACGAGCCCGTCGGCTACGCCCAGACGCTCGCGCTGGGCGCCCTGCTGCTGCTCGCCCGTCTCCTCACCACACACGGCTTCACCCACGCCCCGGTCCTCGCCCTCGGTGCCGCGGCCACCGTGGAGACGACCGCGCAGGCGAGCGTCTTCGCCGGCCGTCTTCCGGGCTGCGATCCGCTGGCCGTCCCGGTCGACGCCCTCATGACCGCCTGGGGCGCGGGCAGCGTCCCGACGCTCGCCTGCGGCGCCGCGGCCGCCGTCCTCCTGGTCCACGCGGCCCGCACCCTGACCAGGGCTTCGGCCCATGTGCGCCCAGGGACGCGGCCGTGACCGGCGCCCGGCGCACCCCGGCCGGCCCCCTCCAGCCGCGGCAGGCCCCCCGGCGCGCCATGGGGATCACCCGTCCCCGGCCCGCCCCCGCACGCGACCGCACCGGACCGGAATCCAAAGCGGAACCGGCCCGTCGCGGACCCCGGGCGTCCGGCCGCGCAGCCGGAGCCCACCGCACCACCCCCCTGAAGGAGAACACCAGATGACCACCGCCCGATCCGGAGCGTCCGGAGCATCCGGAGCCACCGGAGCGCACACCCCGGGAGCCGCCCGATGAGGGTTCTGCTGATCGGAGCAGGCGGGTACCTCGGCCGTTTCGTCGCCGACCGCCTGCTCGCCGACCCGGCCGTCCAGCTGACCGCGCTCGGTCGCGGTGACGACGCCGACGTCCGCTTCGACCTCGCCACGGGCAGCCCGGGGGCGCTCACCCGCTTCCTGGACGCCGTCCACCCGGGCGTCGTCATCAACTGCGCGGGCACCACCCGGGGCGGCGCCCGTGAACTCACCCGGCACAACACCGTCGCCGTGGCCACCGTCTGCGAGGCCCTGCGGCGCAGTGGATGCGGTGCCCGCCTGGTGCAGATCGGCTGCGGCGCCGAGTACGGACCCAGCCAGCCCGGCTCCTCCACGGCGGAGGACGCCGTGCCCCGCCCCGGCGGCCCGTACGGGGTCAGCAAGCTCGCCGCGACCGAACTCGTCCTCGGCTCCGGCCTCGACGCCGTCGTGCTCCGCGTCTTCTCGCCCGCCGGGCCCGGCACCCCGGCCGGTTCACCGCTCGGCCGCCTCGCCGAAGCCATGCGGCGCGCCATGCAGTCCGCAGACGGCGACCTCAAGCTCGGCGGCCTGGCCGCCCAACGCGACTTCGTCGACGTTCGCGACGTGGCCCGAGCCGTGCACGCCGCCTCCCTGTCGGCCGCCCAGGGCGTCATCAACATCGGGTCGGGCCGCGCCGTCCGGCTGCGCGACGCCGCGTCCGTCCTCGCACGCGTGGCCGGATACGGCGGGGCCCTGCACGAACTCGACGGACCGCCCGGCGGCCACCTCAGGCCCACCATCGGCCACCCCCGCACCGATCCGGACCAACCGGCGCCCGTGACGTACCCCTACCCCGACGGCTGCGGCGGCTGGCAGCAGGCCGATGTGCGCACCGCACGCGACCGGCTCGGCTGGCGCCCCCGGATCAGCCTCGAAGAGTCCCTCGCCGACATCTGGATGGAGGCCGCGTGCCGCATCTGACCAGCCGGCTCGCCGGGACCTTGGGCACCGGCGTCCGCACCGGCCTCGGCGTCCCCGGCTGCGCGCACCCCCTGCTCGCCCCCGCCGAATGGAACGCGCTCGCCCGGCCCGGGACGCCCCTGCACTGGGCCGTCCTCGACGTCGACCGAGGCCCCGGCACGCAGCCCGACCCGCACTGCCTCGACGCGGCCGGGCGCCTGCGCAACGCGGGCGTGCGGGTCCTCGGCCGCCTCGACGGCGCTCAGGGCACCCGCCCCCGGATCGAACTGATCGCCGACGCCCACCGGTACCTGGAGTGGTACCAGGTCGACGGCTTCCTCCTGGACCGCTGCCCGGCCGGGCGGGAAGGGCTGCCGGAGACACGCCGCACGATCACCTCGCTGCGCGCGCTGCGCGCCGACGCCCACGTCGTCCTCGGCCACGGCACCCATCCGTACCCCGGATACGCCGAGAACGCCGACCAGCTGGTCACCTTCGACGGCCCGTGGAGCGACTACCGCTTCTCGCAGGTCGCCGAGTGGACCGCCGACCACCCGCCCGAGCGCTTCTGCCACTTCGTGCACGGTGTGCCGCGCGCCCACCTCGACGAGGCGCTGCGCGTGGCCCGCTGGCAGGGAGCCGCGACGGTCTGGTTCACCGACCGCACGGACCACGGCGGCCGGGCCGACCCCTGGGAGACGCTGCCCGGCTACTGGGACGACATCGTCTCGCACATCGGAACGGGTGTCTCGGAATGAAGGAGGCCGTGGCAGTGTTACGGGGAGAACAACCCGTAGTGATCGACCGAGCAACGGAGTCCCCGTGTCGCTGCCACCCCTGGTCGAGCCAGCTGATGAGCTCACCGTAGACGAGGTCCGCAGGTACTCCCGCCACCTGATCATCCCCGATGTCGGGATGGACGGGCAGAAGCGGCTGAAGAACGCCAAGGTGCTCTGCGTGGGCGCCGGCGGCCTGGGCTCGCCGGCGCTGATGTACATGGCCGCCGCGGGCGTCGGCACGCTCGGCATCGTGGAGTTCGACGAGGTCGACGAGTCGAACCTGCAGCGCCAGGTCATCCACAGCCAGTCCGACATCGGCCGTTCCAAGGCCGAGTCCGCGCGTGACACCGTCAAGGGCATCAACCCGTACGTGAACGTGGTCCTTCACCAGGAGCGGCTCGAGGCCGACAACGTGATGGACATCTTCAGCCAGTACGACCTGATCGTCGACGGCACGGACAACTTCGCGACCCGCTACCTGGTCAACGACGCGTGCGTGCTCCTCGGCAAGCCGTACGTGTGGGGTTCGATCTACCGCTTCGACGGCCAGGCGTCCGTGTTCTGGTCCGAGCACGGCCCCTGCTACCGCTGCCTCTACCCGGAGCCCCCGCCCCCCGGCATGGTCCCCTCCTGCGCCGAGGGCGGCGTCCTGGGCGTGCTCTGCGCCTCCATCGGCTCCATCCAGGTCAACGAGGCCATCAAGCTCCTGGCCGGCATCGGCGAGCCGCTGGTCGGCCGACTGATGATCTACGACGCCCTGGAGATGACGTACCGCCAGGTCAAGGTCCGCAAGGACCCGAACTGCGCGGTCTGCGGCGAGAACCCGACCGTCACCGAACTCATCGACTACGAGGCCTTCTGCGGCGTCGTCTCCGAGGAGGCCCAGGCGGCGGCGGCCGACTCCACGATCACTCCCAAGCAGCTCAAGGAGTGGATCGACGACGGTGAGAACATCGAGATCATCGACGTCCGCGAGCCGAACGAGTTCGAGATCGTCGCCATCCCGGGCGCCCGCCTGATCCCGAAGAACGAGTTCCTCATGGGCACCGCCCTGGAGAACCTCCCGCAGGACAAGAAGATCGTCCTGAACTGCAAGACGGGTGTCCGCAGTGCGGAAGTCCTCGCCGTCCTGAAGTCCGCGGGCTTCGCGGACGCGGTGCACGTCGGCGGCGGCGTCATCGGCTGGGTCAACCAGATCGAGCCGGACAAGCCGGTCTACTGAGCCGCGCTCCGGCCGCCGGGACAGACCCGACGAGCCCATGGCGCCCGCCCGCAGCGGGCGCCATGGGCTCGTGTCGTGTTCCGAGCGAGAGGCCCTAGGAGCACACCGTGCCGGCCGCGGGGACCTTCCCGTCGAGCAGGTAGCCGTTCACCGCGTCCTGCACGCACTTGTTCTTGCTGTCGTAGGCGCCGTGCCCCTGGCCCTCGTAGGTCAGTTCCACCGCGACGCCGCTGCCCAGCGCGTTCACCATCTTCTTCGCGCCCTCGTACGGCGTGGCCGGGTCGCCGGTGTTGCCCACGACGAGGATCGGCGCCGAGCCGGGCGCGCTCACGTCGGGATGGGCGGCCGCGCCGGGTACCGCCCAGCCGCTGCAACTGAGCATCCCCCAGGCCAGGAAGTCGCCGAACAACGGGGAGGCGGCCCGGAACCCGGGCAGCTTCTGCCGCACGTACGCCGCGTCGTAGCGCTGCTTCTGGTCGGCGCAGTTGATGGCCGCGTTCGCCGCGGTGATGTTGCTGTACTCGCCGTTCTGGCTGCGGCCGTTCAGCGCGTCGGACAGCAGCATGAGGATCCTGCCGTCCCCGGCGTAGGCCTGCTCCAGGCCCTCCGTGAGCGGTTCCCACAGGTCCTTGGAGTACAGGGCCTGGGCGATGCCGTTGGTCGCGGCCGCCTGCGTCAGCGGGCGGGGGAAGATGCCGGGGATCGGCTTGCTGTCGAGCTTCCTCAGCAGCCCGGCGACACGGTTCTCGACGTCCTGGGCCGTACTGCCGATCGGGCACTTGGTGCTCTTCGAGACGCAGTCGTGCGCGAAGTTGTCCATGGCCAGCTGGAACCCCTTGGCCTGCCCGAGCGAACTCTGCTCCGGGGTCTGCGTGGGGTCGACGACCGCGTCGAGCACGGCGCGGCCCACGTGCCGGGGGAAGAGGTGGGCGTAGACACCGCCGAGCTCCGTCCCGTAGGAGATGCCGAAGTAGTGGAGCCGGGAGTCGCCGAGGACCTGCCGCATGAGGTCCATGTCGCGGGCCGCGTCGGTCGTACGCACGTACGGGAGGACCTTCGCGGAGTTCTTCTCGCAGCCCGCGTTGAACTGCTCCGTGCTCTTCAGGAACGCGGCCTGCTCCGCGGCGTCGTCGGGCGTCTCGTCCTGCTGGAAGTGCTGGTCGAGCTGGGCGTCGCTCTCACAGCGCACGCCGGCGCTGCGCCCCACCCCGCGCGGGTCGAAACTGACCAGGTCGTAGCGGGTGCGGAGCTTGGCGTAGTCCTGGGCGAGCGAGGGCAGGGTGCTCACGCCGGAGCCGCCCGGGCCGCCGAAGTTGAAGATCAGCGAGCCGATGCGCCGGCCCGGCCCGTCGGCCTCGGCCCGGATCAGCGCGATGCCGATCGTGTCGCCCTGGGGCCTGCTCCAGTCCAGGGGCGCCCGCATGGTGGCGCACTGCCAGGTTCCACCGTCCGGCAGCGGGGTGGGGGCGGCGCCGCCGCCCTCGGACGCGGACGGGGCCGGGCAGGCCTTCCAGTCCAGCTTCTGGGCCGCCAGGTCTGCGCTCCGTGAGCCGTCGCCGCCGCAGGCCGCCACCAGGGAGGCCAGCAGCACGGCGGTTGCACTCAGGGCGGCTGCGCGCAGCCCGCGCGGGTTCTGCATGCCTCCATCCTCACGCCGCGGGCGCCCTCACGCGCGGGACGCGGGCCGTCCGGGCGTATCCGCGGTGAAGCAGCGCGAGCCCCCTCGCCGGGGAGCCTGCGCCGGGGCGACGACCCCCGTCCCGAGGGGCTGCCGGGCGCCGCGCCACCCTACAAGGAGCCCTTGCGCGACAGATGGTTGAAGGCCAGCCAGCCCGGCAGCACCGGCAGCCACAGCGTCAGCAGGCGGAACATCAGCACCGCGGGCGCGGCCACCTCCTTGGGCAGCCCCACGGCGATCAGGCCGACGGTGAGGGTCGCCTCGACCGCGCCCACACCGCCCGGGGTCGGGGCGGCCGAGCCGAGCGCGTTGCCGGCGAGGAAGACCACGGCCACGCTCGCGATGCTGAGCGAGGTCGACTCGTCGCCGAACGCCCTGATGGAGGCGTCCAGGCACATCACGAAGCAGGCCGTCAGCAGCAGCATGCCGCCGATGCCGGTGACGAGCTTCTGCGGCCGCTGGAGCACGTCCAGCATGCGCGGCACCACACCCGCGAACAGCGAACGCACGCGCGTGACCACGAACTTCCGCAGGAACGGCACCGAGGTGACCACCAGGACGAGCACCGCGACCGTCAGCAGGCCGGCGATGACCGTCCGGGACGGCGACAGCGACGGCGTCTTCTCCGTGCCGGTCAGATAGCCGAACGACAGCAGCATCAGGATGTGGCAGCCGAGCCCGAACAGCTGGGACGCGCCCACGCTCGCCACCGCGAGCCCCGGGCGTACGCCGGCGCGCTGGAGGAAGCGCGTGTTGAGGGCGACACCGCCGACGGCGGCCGGCGCGACGATCTTCACGAACGACCCGGCGACCTGGGCGGCCACCGTCCGCACGAACGGCACCCGTTCCGGCACGAACCCCAGCAGCGCCATCGCCGCCGCGACGTAGCTGAGCGCCGAGAACAGCACCGCCGCCGCCAGCCAGCCCCACTGGGCGTGGGCGAACAGCGTGTTGAACTCGATGTGCGTCAGCTGCGTCAGCAGGTAGTACGCGCCGATGGCACCGGCGATGAAGCTGATCAGCGTCCGCGGCCGCACGCGTTCCAGGCGGGCCGGCTCGACCGGCGCCTGGGGCCGGATCCGCAGCACCTGGTGGCGGATCTGCGTCAGCAGGTCCTCTTCGCGAGCCTCCTCTATGGCCTCGTCGATGGCCCGCTTCTCCGCCCGCGCCTCGGCACGCTCGGCCTTCTTGTCCTGCTTCTCCTGTTTCTTGTCCGTCTTCTCCAGGACCACGCCCGTCGGTGCGCCGGCGCTCTGGGAGGCGTGCTCCAGGCGGGCCTGCTTGGCCTGCCTGGACGCCTCCAGGACCGCGTCGCGCTCCCGCTGCGCCCGCTCGCGGGCGAGCCTGCGCAGGGTGGCGCGGGTGGAGCGGGTCAGGGCGATCGGCTGCAGCATGGGCAGACAGTCGGCGACCGCGTCCGGGCCCAGGACGTCGACCGCCGAGGCGACCGCGCGCTCGGCGCCCACCCGCAGACCGAGCGTCGTCACCAGCTGGGCGACGTCCATGCGCAGCAGCAGGTCGCCCGCGGCGATCTCGCCGCCGCGCAGGTCGGTCAGGATCACCTTGCCGGAACGATCCACCACGATCGCGTCTCCCGCCAGCCTGCGGTGCGCGATGCGCCGGGACTGCAGCGCCCGCACCTGGTGCCAGGTGTGACGCAGCAGCTCGTCGGTGATCTCGTCGTCCGCCAGCGAGTCGAGCGTGCGCCCGCCGGTGTGCTCGTAGACGAGCATCACGGCGTCGGGGCCCAGCTCGGAGGTCGCGATCAGCTTGGGGGCGTTGGCGCCGGCGGCGATGGCGGCGTAGGCGAGCAGCGCCTCCTGCTCCAGGGCCTGGCGCAGCGACTGGAGGCTGCTGCGGGTGGCGAAACCGCGCAACGTGATGTTGCGCCACAGACGGTAGAAGAAGCCCTGTGCCTGCTGCTCGCGGTCGACGACCGTGACGTCCAGCGGCGGGCCGTCCTCCAGGGTGACGAAGTAGCGCCGGCCGCGGTCGCCGCTGTCGGCCGTCGTCTCCGCCCCCTCTTGGCGGGCCGCGCTCACCGGGCGGAAACCGACGGTCTGCAGCCCCGCCATCAGCGTCCGGCCGGTGGGGCGGACGTTCGGCGAGCCGACGGCGTACAGGGTGCCGTAGGCGATGGACCAGCCGATCAGCACCGTCAGGATGATCGAGAACGGTGTCGTGTACCCGGTGACCAGCATGGAGAAGGCGTCGAGCAGCAGCACGATCCACAGCACCGAACGCCAGCGCGGTCTGCGGGACATGCCCACGGCCGTCATGTACGCGATGACGGGGGCGAGGTAGCCGTGCACGGGGTCGGTCAGCGCGTGGAGGTTGCCGGGGGAGGGCTGGGTGAGGGCGTCCTGGATCGAACCCGGGGCTGCCTTGGCCACCCACAGGTCGGTGGCGAGGGTCACCCCGTGGGCGAGGACCGCGGAGAGGACGCCGTCGGCGATCCGCAGCCCGTCGCGTTTGATCAGCCGCTCGATGGCGAAGGCCACCGGCACCAGCAGGATCGCGATGCTGGACACCAGACCGGCGATCTTGATGAGCAGGTCGGGCGCCTGCCCCGTGCCCTTGT
Source organism: Streptomyces sp. NPDC056160 (assembly GCF_042268205.1). Lineage (NCBI taxonomy): Bacteria > Bacillati > Actinomycetota > Actinomycetes > Kitasatosporales > Streptomycetaceae > Streptomyces > Streptomyces sp. NPDC056160. Next base: position 34,674 of record NZ_JBHJUW010000032.1, on the reverse strand, counting down.
TGATGTCCTGTTCGAGACCGGACGTCGTGCCGTGTGCGAACGCGGCGATCGCGAGCAGGACGACGACGGCGAGCACACCCACCAGCAGCCGCATCAGGTCCGAGGGGCGGTGCACGCGCGCGGGGAGGAGCGGTTCGTCGCCCTCCAGTTCGTCGATGTGCGCCACGTCGGCGGTGTCGTCGGACTGCTTGCCCGCACCCTCGCCGGACTGCTTGCCCGCACCCTCGCCGGGCTGCTTGCCCGCGCCCTCCTGGGGCTGGTTGCCCGCGTCGTCGGCGGCCTGCTTGCCCGCCTCTTCGGCGGAGTGGTTCTTCACGCTGTCGCCGGGCTGCTCCTCCGCTGCGGCGGCGTCCTTGCCGGCGCCCCGGGAAGCCGCGGCGCCCCCGCCGTTCCCGTTGTTCCTGCGGTCTCCGTCGTTCCTGGCGTTCCTGGCGTTCCCGCTGTCCGTGCCGTCTCCGCCGTCCGGGGCCTCGGCGCGGCTGGTGTCCTTCGCGCGTCCCGTGTCAGCGGTGTCCGGGCGCGACGAGACCCCAGAGGTGCCCTCCGCGTCGTCGGGGTGCACACCCTGCTGCTTCATCGCCTCTTCTTGGTCTCGTATCACCGGTCACCGCCCGCATGATGGTGGCATGCCCCACCGACACACGGGGGCATCAGGGTGCATATGCGGGTCCGACAGTCTGCCCGATGCGCGGCCCGCGAGCGAGGCCCACGGTCCGTGACGGTCCCGCCGCACTGTCGGTGGCGTCGGGCAGGATGGGTGGGATGAGCGAAGTGAGCCTTCCGGACGGCTGCCCCGACCCTCCCGAGGCCCTGCCCGACTACGCGGAGCGGGTCCTGGAGGTCGCCGAGGGGATCCCGGCGGGCCGTGTCATGACGTACGGGGACGTCGCCGAGTGGCTGGAGCAGGGAGGGCCCCGCCAGGTGGGCCGCGTCATGGCGCTCTACGGGGGCGCCGTCCCCTGGTGGCGGGTCGTCCGCTCGGACGGTGTCCTGCTGCCGGGACACGAACTGAGAGCGCTCGCGCACTACCGGGACGAAGGCACGCCGCTGCGGGAGGCGGGCAGGGCGGCCGAGGGCCACCTGCCCCGGCTCGACATGAGGCGGGCCCGCTGGGACGGCGACGGCGGCGAACGTGCGCAGGGTCACACCTGACAGCTTCCGCCATCCGTCCCGCCCATGGGGAGCCCGGGACCCGGACGGGCGAATCCGGGCACGTCCGCGGCATGCCGTACGTTCGTGCGTCGAGGGGCACGCGTGACGGCAGCGTTCCCGGAGGCCTCCGTGCACACCGGGGCCTCCGTGCACACCGGGGCCCCCGTGCACACCGGGGCCGACGGGAGCGGCGGGGCCGGTGGGAGGAAGGGGAAGTCCTGCTTCCAGCACGGACACGGGCGTAGCGTCGTCCGGGCGTGTCCCCCTCACCCCGAGGCCACCGCCCGCCCCCGGCCGGCGGCCCGGCCCACCGGCCACGGCGCCCCGCGTCGGCCGCGACCCGACCCAGCACACCCACCAGGACCGGCGAACCACGTGAGCTCCTCTTCCTCCACCAGGCACCTGCCGCACCCCGAGGTGCGGCAGGGGAACCGTGGCGCTTACCGGCTGGTGCGCACCCCGCCGGCCCGACCGGATCCCCCTCGTCTGGACGCCGCCCAGCGTGCCGTGGTTGACCACGAGGCCGGCCCGCTGCTCGTCCTCGCGGGCCCGGGGACCGGCAAGACCACCACCCTCGTCGAGTCCGTCGCCGCCCGGATCGCCCGCGGGCAGGACCCCGAGCGGATCCTGGTGCTGACGTTCAGCCGCAAGGCGGCCATGGAACTGCGCGAGCGCATGGCGCAGCGCACCGGAGCGGCCCGCGCGCCCCGCGCGACCACCTTCCACTCCTTCTGCTACGCCCTGGTCCGCGCCCACCAGGACAGTGGCCTGTTCGTGGAGCCGCTGCGGCTGCTGTCCGGACCCGAGCAGGACGTGACCGTCCGCGACCTCCTGGCGGGCCAGGTCGACCTGGAACGACTGGGTCTGGCACACGTGCGCTGGCCCGACGAGCTGCGCGCCTGCCTGACCACCCGCGGGTTCGCCGACGAGGTCCGTGCCGTCCTCGCCCGCAGCCGGGAGCTGGGGCTCGGCCCCGGCGCCCTGGCGGCGTTCGCGCGCCGCATCGGCCGGCCCGACTGGCAGGCCGCCGCCGCCTTCCTCGCCGAGTACCTCGACGTCCTCGACCTCCAGGGCGTCCTCGACTACGCCGAACTCGTCCACCGCGCGGTACTCCTCGCCGGCCGCCCCGAGGTCGCCCGGCGGCTCGCCGCGCAGTACGACGTCGTCTACGTCGACGAGTACCAGGACACCGACCCGGCGCAGGTGCGGCTGCTGCGGGCGATGGCGGGAGGCGGCCGGACCCTGCTCGCCTTCGGCGACCCCGACCAGTCGATCTACGCGTTCCGGGGCGCGGACGTCAACGGCATCCTGGAGTTCCCGCAGACCTTCCCGCGCGCGGACGGCCGCCCCGCTCCCGTCGCGGTGCTGCGCACCTCCCGCCGCTCGGGCGGCGCGCTGCTGGCCGCGACCCGCCTGCTCACCCGGCGCATGCCCCTCACCCGGCTCCCGGCCGAGAAGGTCCGCGCCCACCGGGAGCTGGTCCCGGTCGAGGACGGTGGGCGCGTCGAGGTCCACACGTACCCGACGGCGGGCACCGAGGTGGACAACATCGCCGACATCCTGCGCCGCGCCCACCTGGAGGACGGTGTCCCCTGGGGTGGGATGGCCGTGCTGGTGCGCGCGGGCGCCCGCACCATACCGACCCTGCGGCGTGCCCTGACGGCCGCCGGTGTCCCCCTGGACGTCGACGGCGACGACCTGCCCCTGCGCCACGAACCGGCGGTCACGCCGCTGCTGACGGCGTTGCGCGCCGTGGCGACGGCCGAAGCGGTCCCCCGCCTCGCGGCGGAGGCGGCGGAGGCGGTGGAGGCCGCCACGGCCCCGGCGCCCGCCGTGCCACCCGCCGTCACCGGCGAGCGGGCCGGCCGTTCCGACGACGAGCAGACCGACCGCCCCGAGGCGCGGACGGATCGTCCCCATGCGCAGACCGATCGCCCAGAGGCGCGGGCGGCCCTGGCAACCGCCCCGCAGACCGTCCCGGATGCCGGTCCGGAGACCGTCCCGGAGGGCGATCCGGTTGCCGGTCCGGAGACCGCCCCGCAGGGCGATCCGGATGCTGATGCCGGCCCGGAGACCGCCCCCCGGGCCGACCCCTGCTGGCTGGACACCGAGACCGCCCTGACCCTCCTCGCCTCGCCGCTCGCCGGTATGGACACCGCCGACCTGCGCCGCCTCGGCCGCGCGCTGCGCGAGGAGGAGCGAACCGCCGGCAACCTCCTGCCCCCGCCCTCGGACCAACTGCTCGCCCGGGCCCTCGCCGAACCGGAACGCCTGGTGACACACGACCCCACGTACGCGCGCGGGGCCCAGCGGCTCGGCGCGCTGCTGAAGAAGGCCAGGGAACGCCTGGCGGGCGGCGGCACCGCCGAGGAGGCCCTGTGGGACCTGTGGGAGGGCACGCCCTGGCCCGCGCGCCTGGAGCGGGCCACCCGGCGCGGCGGGGCGGCGGGCCGCAACGCCGACCGGGACCTGGACGCCGTGTGCGCGCTGTTCGCGACCGCCGCGCGCGCGGAGGAGCGCACCGGCGGCCGCGGAGCCCTGAACTTCCTGGAGGAGATCGACGCCCAGGACATCGCCGCCGACACCCTCACGCGGCGTGCCGTGCGTCCCGACGCCGTACGTCTGATGACGGCGCACCGTTCCAAGGGCCTGCAGTGGCGCCTGGTCGTCGTCGCGGGCGTCCAGGAAGGGCTCTGGCCCGACCTGCGGCGCCGCGGCTCCCTGCTGGAGGCCGACCGCATCGGCCGCGACGGCCTCGCCGAACCGCTCACCCCCGGCGCCCTGCTGGCCGAGGAGCGCAGGCTCTTCTACGTGGCCGCCACGCGCGCGCGTGAACGCCTGGTCGTGACCGCGGTGAAGGCGCCCGCGGACGACGGCGACCAGCCCTCGCGCTTCCTGACCGAACTCGGCGTCGAACCCAAGGACGTCACCGGGCGTCCCCGCCGCCCGCTGTCCGTGGCGGCCCTGGTCGCCGAGTTGCGCGCCACGACCGTGGACCCGCGCGTCTCCGACGTCCTGCGGGAGGCCGCGGCGCGCCGCCTGGCCAGGCTCGCCGCCCTCGCCGACGAGGAGGGCCGCCCGCTGGTCCCCTCGGCCCACCCCTACCGCTGGTGGGGCATGGCCGAGCCGACCGAGAGCAAGGTGCCGCTGCGCGACCGCGACCAGCCCGTCGTGCTCTCCGGAAGCGCCCTCGACCAGCTCGCCCACACCTGCGCCCTGCAGTGGTTCCTGGGCCGCGAGGTGAAGGCCGACACGCCGGCGAGCGCCGCCCAGGGCTTCGGCAACGTGGTGCACGTCCTCGCCGACGAGGTCGCCTCCGGCCGCAGCCCCGCCGACCTCGCCGTCCTCATGGAGCGCCTGGAGACCGTCTGGAACGCCCTCGCCTTCGACGCGCCGTGGAAGTCGCGGCAGGAACGGGAGAACGCGCGCGTCGCGCTCGAACGCTTCCTGAAGTGGCACGTCCTGGACCGCGCAGGCCGGACGCCGGTGGCCAGCGAGCACGGCTTCGACGTGACGCTGAGCGCCGGCGGACACCAGGTGCGCATCCGGGGCTCCATGGACCGGGTGGAGACCGACGGCGAGGGCCGCGCCTACGTCGTCGACTTCAAGACCGGCAAGCAGGCGCCCACCGGCGCCGAGGTGGCCCGCCACCCCCAGCTCGCCGTCTACCAGCTCGCCGTCCGCGAGGGCGCGGTCGACGACGCCTTCGACGGCACCCGCCCCGAACCGGGCGGCGCCGAACTGGTGCAGCTGCGCCAGGGCGCGGCCAAGCGGGACGGCGGGGAGAGCCTGCCGAAGGTGCAGGCCCAGGAACCGCTGGAGGGCGAGTGGGTCGGTGAGCTGCTGGCGACCGCCGCCGGGAAGGTCCTGGACGAGCGGTTCACGCCGACGGCCGGGCAGCACTGCGCGCACTGCGCCTTCCGTGCCTCCTGCAGCGCCCGCCCGGAGGGACGCCAGGTCGTCGAATGACCCGCGTGACATATGGCACCACCGGGTCTGACCTGCGCCCCTGTGGCCCCGAGAGGTGAGGCGGGCACCGGTTGTCAGTGCCCGCCGCTAGCCTTTTCGACGTGCCCGCCCGTATCACCGATCCCGAGCAGCTCAAGGAGCTCCTCGGGATCCCGTTCACCCCGGAGCAGACGGCCTGCATCATCGCGCCGCCCGCCCCGCAGGTCATCGTGGCCGGAGCCGGTTCGGGGAAGACCACCGTGATGGCGGCCCGCGTGGTGTGGCTGGTGGGCACCGGCCAGGTCGCCCCCGAGCAGGTCCTCGGCCTGACCTTCACCAACAAGGCCGCCGGCGAGCTGGCGGAGCGCGTCCGCACGGCCCTGGTCAGGGCAGGTGTCACCGATCCCGACGCCCAGCCGTCTCCCGGCCGCCACCCCTCCACGGCCGCGCCGCCCGCAGGCCCCGCCTGGCCGGACCCGGACAACCCGCCGGGCGAGCCGGTGATCTCCACCTACCACGCCTTCGCGGGCCGCCTCCTGACCGACCACGGCCTGCGCATCGGCCTGGAGCCCACCACCCGCCTGCTCGCCGACGCCACGCGCTACCAGCTCGCCGCGCGCGTGCTGCGTGAGGCCCCCGGCCCCTACCCGGCCCTGACCCGCTCCTTCCCCGACCTGGTCAGCGACCTCCTCGCCCTCGACGCCGAACTCTCCGAGCACCTCGTGCACCCCGACGCCCTGCGCGCGTGGGACGCCGGACTGCTGCACACCCTCCAGGACACCAAGCTCACCAACGCCGACCTGCGCAAGGTCCCCGAGACGGCCGCCGCCCGCCGGGACCTGGCCGAGCTGGTGCTGCGCTACCGGGCCGCCAAACGCGAGCGCGACCTGCTGGACTTCGGTGACCAGATCGCGCTCGCCGCCCAGCTCGCCCGCCTCCCGGAGGTCGGCCGGGTGCTGCGCGACACGTTCCGGGTGGTCCTCCTGGACGAGTACCAGGACACCTCGGTGGCCCAGCGCCTCCTGCTGGCCGGCCTCTTCGGCGACGGCACGGGACACCCCGTCACCGCCGTCGGCGACCCCTGCCAGGCGATCTACGGCTGGCGCGGGGCCTCCGTCGCCAACCTCGACGACTTCCCCGAGCACTTCGCCCACGCCGACGGCCGGCCCGCGACCCGGCAGGCCCTCAGCGAGAACCGGCGCAGCGGCGGCCGGCTCCTCGACCTCGCCAACGGCCTCGCCGAGCCCCTGCGGGCCATGCACGCGGGCGTTAAGGCCCTGCGCCCGGCCCCCGGCGCCGAACGCGACGGCCTGGTGCGCTGCGCGCTGCTGCGCACCCACGCCGAGGAGATCGGGTGGCTGGCCGACTCGATCACCCATCTCGTACGGACCGGCAAGGCGCCCGGCGAGATCGCCGTGCTGTGCCGCACGGCGGCCGACTTCGCCGAGATCCAGGGCGCCCTGGTCGCCCGTGACGTCCCGGTCGAGGTGGTCGGCCTGTCCGGGCTGCTGCACCTGCCCGAGGTCGCTGACCTCGTCGCCGTGTGCGAGGTCCTGCAGGACCCCGGAGCCAACGCGTCCCTGGTACGGCTGCTGACGGGCCCGCGCTGGCGGATCGGCCCGCGCGACCTCGCCCTCCTCGGACGCCGGGCGCGGCTCCTGGTCGCGCACGCGCGCGTGGACGCCGCCGACGACCCGGACCGACGGCTCGCCGAGGCGGTCGAGGGCGTCGACCCGGCCGAGGTGATCTCCCTGGCCGACGCGCTCGACACGTTCCTGGAGACGCCCCTGGACGGCCAGGGCGACGACGGGCTGCCGTTCTCGGCGGACGCGCGCGTGCGCTTCGCCCGGCTCGCCGCCGAACTGCGCGACCTGCGCCGCTCGCTGTCCGACCCGCTGATGGACGTACTGCACCGGGTGCTCGCCGTCACCGGCCTGGAGGTGGAGCTGTCGGCGTCGCCGCACGCGCTGGCCGCCCGCCGCCGCGAGACCCTGTCGAACTTCCTGGACGTCGCCGCCTCCTTCGCCGCCCACGAGAGCGAGGCGTCGCTGCTGGCCTTCCTCGGTTTCCTGCGCACCGCCGCCCAGTACGAGAAGGGCCTCGACAACGCGCTGCCCGGCGGCGAGAACACGGTCAAGGTGCTCACCGCGCACCGCTCCAAGGGCCTGGAGTGGGACGTCGTCGCCGTCCCCGGCCTGGTCACCGGCGCCTTCCCCAGCGGCCAGGGCCGCGAGAAGTGGACCAGCCAGGGCAAGGTCCTGCCGCACGCCCTGCGCGGCGACGCCGACACCCTGCCCGACGTCGGCAGCTGGGACGCACGCGGCGTGAAGGCCTTCCACGAGGCCATGAAGGACCACCAGCACACCGAGGAACTGCGCCTCGGCTACGTCACCTTCACCCGCCCGCGCTCCCTGCTGCTCGGCTCCGGCCACTGGTGGGGTCCGAGCCAGAAGAAGCCGCGCGGCCCCTCCGACTTCCTGCTGGCCCTGCACGACCACTGCGCCGCCGGGTACGGTGAGATAGAGGCCTGGGCCGAGCAGCCCGGGGAGGACGAGGAGAACCCGGCCCTGCACCGGGCCGCCGCCGACCAGGTCTGGCCCCTGCCGCTGGACGAGACCGCCCTGGCCCGCCGGCGCGCCGCCGCCGCGGCCGTTCAGGCCCACCTCGACGACCTGGCCGCCCGCGCGGACGCCCCGGGCCTCCCGCCGGCCGCGCACGCCCCGGACTCCCACGACGACCCCGACTGGCCCCCGCCCCCGGAGGAGGACGCACCGCCTTTCGACGACGCCCCCTTCGACGACGGCATCCCCGTCGAGGACGATCCCGGCGACTGGGACTCCTGGAGTGCGGACCGCCCCGCCCCCGCGATCCCGCACCAGGCGACGTCCACGGACGGGCACGGGCCCGGGCACGGCGACAGGCACACCGCCGAGGCCCGCCGAATGCCCGGACCGGCACCCGACCCCGATCGCCTCACCCCGGAGGAGGCCCGCACCGTCGCCTCCTGGGACCGCGACCTCGACGCGCTCGCGGGAGAGCTCCGCCGCGCCCGGCAGAGCGTCGTCGACGTCCCCCTGCCGACGGCACTGACCGCCTCCCAGCTGATGCGTCTGGCGGCCGACCCGGACGGGTTCGCGCGGGAACTCGCGCGCCCCATGCCGCTCCCTCCGCAACCCGCGGCACGCCGTGGCACCCGCTTCCACGCGTGGATCGAGAGCCGCTTCGAAGCCCTCACCCTGCCCATGCTGGAGCCCGAGGAACTGCCCGGGTCGGACGCCGAGATCTTCGACGAGCGCGACCTGGAAGCGCTCAAGGAAGCCTTCGAACGCACGGCCTACGCCCGCCGCACCCCCCACCGCGTCGAGGCGCCCTTCCAGCTGGAGATCGCCGGCCGGGTCGTCCGCGGCCGGATCGACGCCGTCTACAAGGAGGGCGACGGCCAGGAGGTGACGTACGAGATCGTCGACTGGAAGACGAGCCGCTCGCACGCGGCGGACCCGCTCCAGCTCGCCGTCTACCGGCTGGCCTGGGCCGAGCGGCACGGACTGCCCCTGGAGCGGGTCCGGGCCGCGTTCGTGTACGTCCGCACCGGAGAGGTCGTACGCCCGGACCCGCTGCCGGACCGGGCCGCCCTGGAACGGCTCCTGCTGGACGACCCGGCGGCCGAGGCGCACGAGGAACCGCGGCCCCGGCCCGGACCGCAGTGTGACGAACCGCCCGAACCGGATGTCACCGCGGGCCGATAGGCTCGGGAGCATGAGCCAGACCCCGGACAGCGCCGTCCGCACGTACATCGAGCAGCACCGCGCCGCCTTCCTCGACGACCTCGCCGAGTGGCTGCGCATCCCCTCCGTGTCGGCGCAGCCCGACCACGCGCCCGACGTACGGCGCAGCGCCGACTGGCTCGCGGCCAAGCTCGAGGACACCGGTTTCACCACCGCGGAGGTCTGGCAGACCCCGGGCGCCCCGGCCGTCTACGCCGAGTGGCCCTCGGACGACCCTCAAGCCCCCACCGTCCTGGTCTACGGCCACCACGACGTGCAGCCCGCCGCCCGCGAGGACGGCTGGGACAGCGAGCCCTTCGAACCGGTCGTCCGCGGCAACCGCCTCCACGCGCGCGGGGCGGCCGACGACAAGGGCCAGGTGTTCTTCCACACACTCGGCGTCCGCGCCCACCTCGCGGCCACCGGGCGCACCACCCCGGCCGTCCACCTCAAGCTGCTGATCGAGGGCGAGGAGGAGTCCGGCTCCCCGCACTTCCGGGCGCTGGTCGAGAGCCGCGCCGACCGGCTCGCCGCCGACGCGGTGATCGTGTCCGACACGGGCATGTGGTCCGAGGACACCCCCACGGTGTGCACCGGCATGCGCGGCCTCGCCGAGTGCGAGATCCGGCTGTACGGCCCGGACCAGGACATCCACTCCGGTTCCTTCGGCGGCGCCGTACCCAACCCGGCGACCGCCGCCGCCCGCCTCGTCGCCGCGCTGCACGACGAGCACGCGCGCGTGGCCGTGCCCGGCTTCTACGACGGCATCGTGGAGCTGACCGACCGCGAGCGCGACCTCTTCGCCGAGCTGCCCTTCGACGAGGCGCGGTGGCTGCGCACCGCCAAGTCGTACGCCACCCACGGCGAGGCCGGGCACACCACCCTGGAGCGCATCTGGGCCCGCCCCACCGCCGAGGTCAACGGCATCGGGGGTGGCTACCAGGGCCCCGGCAGCAAGACGATCATCCCCTCCACGGCGATGGTGAAGCTGTCGTTCCGCCTGGTGGCGGGCCAGGACCCCGACCACGTCGAGAAGGCCGTCCGCGCCTGGATCGACGAGCAGGTGCCCGAGGGGATCCGTCACGAGACGGTGTTCGGCGCGGCCACCCGCCCCTGCCTGACCCCGCTGGACCATCCCGCTCTGCAGTCCGTCGCCCGGGCCATGGGCCGTGCCTTCGGCACGCCCGTCCGCTTCACCCGGGAGGGCGGCTCCGGACCGGCCGCCGACCTCCAGGAGGTGCTCGGCGCTCCCGTGCTCTTCCTGGGCATCTCCGTCCCCTCCGACGGCTGGCACGCGCCGAACGAGAAGGTCGAGCTGGACCTCCTGCTCAAGGGCGTCGAGACGACCGCCTATCTGTGGGGCGATCTCGCCGAGCACTGGCGCGATGCGCCCTGACCTGCTGCCCCCGTCCGGGGACGCTGCCCGCGAGGGGCACACTGGAAGGGCCGTCCGCACCCTTGACGCCCCACCGGACCCGGTCCCCGCCTGCCGTACGTCCCGCTGAACCGCCGCCGAATCAACCGTTGCACCGGGGGAGTTGGAAGCACCCGTGACCACCTGGACCGACCACACCGCAGACCGCCCCGTCTCGCTCACCGCGCCCAGCGGCATCGACCGGGCCGCCCACCACCGGCTCGACGAGGCCTGGCTCGCCGCGGCATGGAGCCACCCCACGACCCGCTGCTTCGTGGTCTCCGGCGGTCAGGCGCTCGTCGACGAGACACCCGACGGCCGCACCGAGCTCGTCATGACCCCGTCCTTCGAGGCCCCGCTCACCGAGGCGCACCGCTACTTCCTCGGCACCGACGAGGACGGCGTCAGCTACTTCGCGCTGCAGAAGGACTCACTGCCCGGCCGGATGGACCAGTCCGCGCGCCCGGCGGGACTGCGCGAGGCGGGCCTGCTGCTGTCGCCGCGCGACGCGGGCCTGCTGGTGCACGCGGTGGCCCTGGAGAACTGGCAGCGGCTGCACCGCTTCTGCTCGCGCTGCGGGGAGCGCACCGTGATCGCCGCGGCCGGCCACATCCGCCGCTGCCCCGCCTGCGGCGCCGAGCACTACCCGCGCACCGACCCCGCGGTGATCATGGCGGTCACCGACGACGAGGACCGCATCCTGCTCGGCCGCCAGGTGCACTGGCCCGAGGGCCGCTTCTCCACGCTCGCCGGCTTCGTGGAGCCCGGCGAGTCCATCGAGCAGTCGGTGCGCCGCGAGGTCCACGAGGAGGTCGGCATCGCCGTCGGCCAGGTCGAGTACGTCGCCAGCCAGCCCTGGCCGTTCCCGTCCAGCCTCATGCTGGGCTTCATGGCCCACGCCACCTCCATCGAGATCGACGTCGACGGCGACGAGATCCACGAGGCCCGCTGGTTCTCCCGCGAGGAACTGCGCAAGGCCTTCGAGTCCGGCGATGTCCTCCCGCCCTACGGCATCTCGATCGCGGCCCGCCTCATCGAACTCTGGTACGGCCAGCCCCTGCCGACGAGGACCTTCGTCTGACGCCGCCGGCGCCCGCACCGGGCACGCGCTGAGCCCCCGGGCACAGGAAGGCGGCCCCCCGACTGATCCGGGGGGCCGCCTTCCCGCGCGTACGGACTGACGCGTACAACGCGTACGGACTGACGCGTACGAACTGAGCGGACTCAGACGCCGATCTTCTGCTTGACCTGCGCCAGCGACGGGTTCGTGAGCGTCGACCCGTCCTCGAAGAGCACGGTCGGCACCGTCTGGTTGCCCCCGTTCGCCTTCTCGACGAAGGCCGCGGACTCCGGGTCCTGCTCGATGTTGATCTCCTTGTACGCGATGCCCTCACGGTCCATCTGGCTCTTCAGCCGACGGCAGTAGCCGCACCACGTGGTGCTGTACATCGTCACAGTGCCCGGCATGTCTCTCGCGCTCCTTCGGCGGGTCGGGGACGTCTTGGTCGCAGTCGATGAACGTACGTCACCGGCTCCGGCATTCCCGCGGGGGGTATCGGCGCCCCGTGCGAGCGCGTGACCCCGGTCGCACTAGTACGACCGCGAGGGCCCGCCTGTGGACAACCGGCTCACCCGTCTCCGCCGACCTGGCAGCATGGCTGTGTGACAGCAGCAACGCACTCCACCCTCTTCCCGCAGGTACCGGACTCTGCCGACGCGGTGCTCGAAGGGCTCGACCCCGAGCAGCGCGAGGTCGCCACCGCGCTGCACGGTCCGGTGTGCGTGCTGGCGGGAGCCGGCACGGGCAAGACCCGCGCCATCACCCACCGGATCGCCTACGGCGTCCGAGCCGGCATCCTCCAGCCCTCCAGCGTGCTCGCCGTCACCTTCACCAACCGCGCCGCGGGGGAGATGCGCGGCCGGCTGCGCCAGCTCGGCGCGCAGGGCGTCCAGGCCCGCACCTTCCACTCCGCCGCGCTGCGCCAGCTGCAGTACTTCTGGCCGAAAGCCGTCGGCGGAGGCATGCCACGGCTGGTGGACCGCAAGATCCAGCTCGTGGCGGACGCGGCCGCCGCCTGCCGCATCCGCCTGGACCGGGGCGAGCTGCGGGACATCACGGCGGAGATCGAGTGGTCCAAGGTCACCCAGACCGTTCCGGCCGACTACGCCCTCGCAGCCGCGAAGGCCGGGCGCGAGACACCCCGGGACCCGGCCGAGGTCGCCCACCTGTACTCGGTCTACGAAGACCTCAAGCGGGACCGCTCGGTCATCGACTTCGAGGACGTCCTGCTGCTGACCGTCGCCATCCTGCAGGACCGGCGTGACGTCGCCGAACAGGTCCGCGCCCAGTACCAGCACTTCGTGGTGGACGAGTACCAGGACGTCAGCCCGCTGCAGCAGCGCCTGCTGGAACTGTGGCTCGGAGAGCGCGACAGCCTGTGCGTCGTCGGGGACGCCAGCCAGACCATTTATTCGTTCACGGGAGCAACCCCGGACCACCTCCTCGACTTCCGTGCCCGCCACCCCGGCGCCACCGTCGTCAAACTGGTCCGCGACTACCGCTCCACCCCCCAGGTCGTCCGCCTCGCCAACGGACTGCTCGCCCAGGCACGCGGCCGCGCCGCCGACCACCGGCTGGAACTGGTCTCGCAGCGCCCCACAGGACCGGAACCCGACTACACGGAGTACGCGGACGAACCCGCCGAGGCCGAGGGCGCCGCCCACCGCATCCACGACCTGATCGCCTCGGGCGTCCCGGCGAGCGAGATCGCCGTCCTGTTCCGGACGAACGCCCAGTCGGAGACCTACGAGCAGGCCCTCGCGGACGCGGGGGTGCCGTACCAGCTGCGCGGGGCCGAGCGCTTCTTCGACCGCCCCGAGGTGCGCAAGGCGGTCGTCTCCCTGCGCGCCGCCGCCCGCTTCGGCGGCAACGACTCCCTGCTCGACGACGCCGTCGACCTGCCTTCCCAGGTGCGTGCCGTGCTGTCGGGCGAGGGCTGGACGCCGCAGCCCCCGGCCGGCTCGGGCGCCACCAGGGAGAGCTGGGAGTCGCTGGCCGCGCTGGTGAACCTCGCGCGGGACTTCGCCGCCGCCAGAGCGGGCGCCGGCCTCGGCGACCTCATGGCCGAACTCGACGAGCGGGCGAACGCCCAGCACGCCCCCACCGTCCAGGGAGTCACCCTCGCCTCCCTGCACTCGGCCAAGGGCCTGGAATGGGACGTCGTCTTCCTGGTCGGCGTCGGCGAGGGCATGATCCCCATCACCTACGCCAGGACGGACGAACAGATCGAGGAGGAGCGCCGCCTGCTCTACGTCGGCGTCACCCGCGCCCGCGAGCGGCTGCACATCTCCTGGTCGCTGACCCGCACACCAGGCGGTCGCCCCAACCGCCGCCCCAGCCGCTTCCTGGACGGACTGCGCCCCGGCACCGCCGCCCTAACCGGTCACGGCGGCCGGGGCGGCGCCGGAGGGATCGAGCGGGGGACCGGGCCGGGCGCGCGAGCGGCGGTTCGGGGCCCGGAGGCCACGCCCCGGCGTACCCAGCGCGTTCCGGCCCGGTGCCGGGTCTGCGGCCGCACCCTCACCGACGCCGGCGAGATGAAACTGATGCGCTGCGACGACTGCCCGTCCGACATGGACGAGGGCCTGTACGAGCGGCTGCGGGAGTGGCGCGAGGAGCAGGCGCGGCTCAGCGGGCAGCCCGCCTTCTGCGTCTTCACCGACAGGACCCTGATGGCGATCGCCGAAGCCGCTCCGGACGACGCTCGCGAGCTGGCGCGCATCCCCGGCGTCGGGACGCGCAAGCTGCGCCGCCACGGAGCCGACGTTCTCGCCATCTGCGCAGGTCAGGAGTGTGCGGGCCAACAGATCGACGACTGATGCCAACTCGTCGCAAAAATAGTTTGCGCATGCCCGGGGAATCCCCATAGGTTCTTGGTCACGGGAACAGCGGCCTTCCTGAGGCCCTGATTCCGTGTTGTACTTGCATATCCGTACGGACTGGCTCACCCCAGTCCCCAGACGCCGAGAGGAGGCGAGTCCAGTGATCAGCATCAAGAGCAGCTTCTTCAGCACCGCCAAAATGACCGATCGCTCGGTCGTCTCCCTGTGCATGCTCGGCGTCTCGGACCAGGGCACCGGTATGTCCGGCATTCACGCCGTGCGTCCGGAGTCCGTCCTGTCCCTCGCGGGTGCTTCTGTCCGCGAGCGCAATGAGCGACCGACCGAGGCACTGGAAGCAGTAGCGGCACAGGCGCGGGCCTATGCCTTTACGGCGGCTGGTGCCGGTATTCGGAAGCAGACGACGCAGCACCACCTGATGTGGGCCTTCCGTGGGCCAGAACCCTGGAGTGATCCAGCCTGATCGACGATCAGGCCGGCGCCTTCAGGGCCGCGGAACCCCACCCGGGATCCGCGGCCCTTCTGTTTTCCCCGAACGGGGAGGACGGACCGAAGGGGCCTCGGGACAAGAAAAGAACCCGGTACCCAGCCGACACCCGGCCGACCCGGCCGGACCGACCAGACGAGGAAGACCAACCGTGCAACTCGAAGCGCACGCCCCGTCCGTACCGCCTTCCGACACGATCCCCAAGCCCGGTCTCACGGAGGACCCCACCTTGATCCCGCTCACTGCGCTCACCGCGCTCGACGACGCCATCGAGAACCTCGGTGTGCCCGTCCCGTGCCGTTCCTACGACCCGGAGGTCTTCTTCGCCGAGTCGCCGGCGGACGTGGAGTACGCCAAGTCCCTGTGCCGCACCTGCCCGCTGATCGAGGCCTGCCTCGCCGGCGCCAAGGAGCGGCGCGAGCCCTGGGGCGTCTGGGGTGGCGAGCTGTTCGTCCAGGGCGTTGTCGTCGCCCGGAAGCGGCCCCGTGGCCGCCCGCGCAAGAACCCGGTTGCGGCATGAACATCGCAGGAACCATCGATCGCCCCCTCACGCACGACCCCCAGAAGCAGGCCCCGATGAAGCCGTCCACCCCCAGCGAGCCCGCAGGCTCCGCCACCGAAGACGTCACCACCACCGGCGCGAACGACTCGCGACAGAACAGGACCCGAGAGATGCAACTCATCCCAGAAGCCATGGCTCGTGCGCATATGCAGGAGCGGCTGCAGGAGGTGGAGCGGGAACGCCATGCCGTGCGCCTGGTGACCGCCCGCCGCATGCAGCGCCGCGCCGAGCGCGCCTCACGGCGCGCCCGCCGCGCGCTCGCCATGGCGGTCATGCAGTAACCGCCCCACCGCTCAGCGGTGGCCTCCCGGCCGGGAGGCAGACTCTGCGCCCGCGGGGGCCGGTTCCGTGCGAACGGACCGGCCCCCGCGCCGCGTTGCGTCCACCGGCCTCCGGCGCGGAGGTATCGTCACCGCGTGACGCGTCCTTACGGAGACCCCGACCCCGAAGACGCCGACCACGGCGACGCCGACGAGCGGCCCCGGCCCGTGAGCTGCGCCCGCTGTGGCACCTCGGCCCAGGAGCCGCCCCCGACCTGGGCCTGCTCCGTGGAGAACGGAGTCCGCCGCTACTTCTGCGACGCCTGCTCCCGCGAGCACCTGCGGTCGATCGAGGGGCGGCTCGACTCCGCCTGGTGGTGACCCCCTGAGCCCTCGCCCATCTCACGCCCCGGCGGTGGCCTCTTCCTCCTCGACCTCCTCGTCCGGCTCGGGCACGAAGCCCGGCAGCCACTCCTCCAGCTCGTCGCGCAGCCGCACGGTGGCCCCCAGCTGGCACAGCACACCGATGGTGCTGAGCGTCACACGGTGGATCAGCAGGTAGGCCGGGGGCAGATTGAGCCGCTTGCCCAGCTGGTAGGCGGGGGAGCGGGGATCGGCGATCCTGGCCGCCTGGCTGCGCATCCAGCCCCGGGTGAACGTGAACTCGTCCGCCTGGGCCGGTTCGATGATCGGCAGGAGGTATTCGAGCACCGCGTCGGGGTCCAGCTCGATCGACTCCTTGACGAAGCCCTCCGCGCACAGCATGTCGTAGACCGCGTCGGCCTCACCGTCCAGTGTCATCCGCAAGGAGGAGCCGATCGGCTCCGGCAGACCGCCGGGCAGACGGTCGACGGTGCCGAAGTCCAGAACGCCCAGCCGCCAGTCGTCCTCGCCCTCGGGGCCCCCGGGGAGCAGGCGGAAGTTGCCCGGATGCGGGTCGGCGTGCAGCAGGCCGGTGCGGGCGGGGCCGGAGAACAGGAAGCGGGCCAGGAGCTGCCCGGCGCGGTCGCGCTGCTCCTGGGTGCCGTCCGCGATCACCTCGGCCAGCGGGACACCGTCGATCCACTCGGTGACCAGGACCTGTTCGCACTGGTGGACCACCGCCGGGACCAGGACGTCCGGATCGCCCGCGAACTCCTCCGCGTGCGCCTGCTGCGCCTCGGCCTCCAGACCGTAGTCCAGCTCTTCGGAGACCCGGTCCTTCAGTTCGGCGATGAGGGGCTTGATGTCCATGCCGGGGATCAGCGGTCCCAGCAGACGCGCGAACCTGCTCAACTGCCCCAGGTCGGACAGCAGGGCCTCGCCGGCGCCCGGGTACTGGACCTTGACCGCGACCTCACGGCCGTCGTGCCACACCGCC
This sequence comes from Streptomyces sp. NPDC056160, assembly GCF_042268205.1. Classification (NCBI taxonomy): domain Bacteria; kingdom Bacillati; phylum Actinomycetota; class Actinomycetes; order Kitasatosporales; family Streptomycetaceae; genus Streptomyces; species Streptomyces sp. NPDC056160. The sequence goes on along the minus strand of NZ_JBHJUW010000032.1, from coordinate 17,827 downwards.
CGGTGCACCTGTCCGATGGAGGCCGCCGCGGCCGGTTTGTCCTCGAACTCCTCGAACAGCGCACGCCAGTCGGCGCCGAGCCGCTCCTCCAGGACGGCGTGCACGGTGCGCGTGGGCATCGGCGGAGCGGCTTCCTGGAGCTTGGTCAGAGCCGCCCGGTAGGGGCCGGCGACCTCCTCGGGCAGCGCCGACTCGAAGACGGACAGGGCCTGCCCGAACTTCATCGCCCCGCCCTTCAGCTCGCCGAGCACCTTGAACAGCTGATCGGCCGTGCGCTGCTGCAGTTCCCGGCCGACGATCTCCGCGGACTCACCGACGATCCGTTTGCCGAGTCCCCAGGTCGCTCTCCCGGCGAAGCCGAGCGGGAGCGCGGCGAGCTTGGCGGTACGGGTGACCGCCTTGCGGGGAAGATCAGACATGCGCCCTCCAAGTCCCAGCAGGCCGTGCCGCCTCCTCCGCCTGCCGACGGGGCGTGGGCGACGACCGTTGCCCAGCCATTGTCTCGCGCGGACCGGCCACCTTTGAGGTGTCTTCCGCCACGGGTTTGCGCCCCGCCCCGCAGCGGCAGTCCGGATGCGGCCACACCGGACGGCCGTGCCAGTTCAGAGCGGGTGCGGACACCTCCCAGCGGGCGCCGGCGCTGGAGGGCGAGCCCCCGTCGAGGAAGGTCAGCGCGTGGGCTGCCGCCAGCCCGGCGACGGTCGTGGCGAGAGCCAGGTCACAGGGGCGCACCTGAGGCTGTCTGCCGGAACGCCACTGGGCCACCAGACGCGGCCACGTCCCGTCCCGGTCCGTGCGCCCGCGGTGCAGGCACTCGGCGCAGCTCGTCTGTCCCGGCAGGACCAGGGGGCCCACGACACCGGTGGCCTCCACGACCCCGGTGTACAGGTGAGGGGTCCCCGCCGTGATCAGGGGGGCCGCCGCGTCCGGGTCGGGCGCGTGCACGGCGACGTCGTCGCGCGGGGCGAGGACGACCAACGAGTGTCCGGGCTCGTCCGTGCCGGACGGCGCACCCTGGCCGTGGCGCACCGGCCGGTCCGGGGCCGCCCGGCGCACGGCCCGGCGCGCCGCGGCGTCCCTGCGCTCTCCCACGGCCTCGGCGGGCAGTCCGCCCGGGGAGACGTCCCACGGCTCCACGCAGCCGCCGTCCAGCACCTCGACCACACCGACACCGGCGCCGGACAGCAACGCGGCCAGCACCGCCCCCACCCGGCCTGCGCCGCGCACCTGCACCCGCATCTCCCGCCGGGCGGCCAGCCGGTCGACCGCCTCGCCCGGTTCGCGCGCCAGGACGGACAGCGCGGCGAGATCGGGCTCCAGCCGGGCCATGACCTCCTTCTTCGCCCGCAGCGCACCGGCCGCCTCGCCGCCTCCCCGCGCGTCGTCCAGGAGACCGGCCCGGGCCAGCCGCTCCACGAGGCGGTCGACATGCCCCTCCGGAAGGCCCATGCGGTGCCCCTGTTCCCGCAGCAGGGGCAGGCCGCGGGCGCCGTTGAGCAGTTCGAGGAAGCTTCCCGTCGCGGTGTCGACCGGGCCCAGGGTCAGTGCGTGCGCGGGCGCCATCCCGAACTGCACCGTGTTGAGATCACGCCAGCCGCGCCGCAGCGCGGGTTTCACCATCGGATGCATGTGCGGCCCCCCGAAGCCGGATGGAAGAGAGTGCTGGAAGAGACGGCGACGAACGCCGGGCCGGTGGAGCCGGTCATCGCTCCGCCGACGAGTGCCAGCATGCCCGCTCGGGCCCGGCGCTGCCGAAAGTTGTCCACAGGCGGGGAGATTCGTCGTACGAATCAGACCGTCGGTGGGGGATCGGTACGGAACCGTCCCGCACCCGGGACTTCCACCGCGTACACCCGGTAACGTCGGGGCGTGTCCGCCGACCCACTGCACCGTGCCGGAACGCCGCAGCGCGGCAAGACGAGCCCGCCGCCGAGCGGCTCGGCGGCGAGCCCGATCGAGGTCCGCAGGAGCGCCCGCCGCCGCAGGACGGTCTCCGCGTACCGCGAGGGCGATCGCACCGTCGTGCTCATCCCCGCCCGGATGTCCGAGGCGGAGGAACAGCGCTGGGTGAACGTCATGCTCGACAAGCTGGCCGCCCAGGAGAGCCGCCGGTCGCTCGGCGACACGGAACTCGCCGAGCGCGCCGCACGGCTGTCGTCGCAGTACTACGGGGGCAGGGCCCGGCCCGCCTCGGTCCGCTGGGTCACCAACCAGAACACGCGCTGGGGCTCGTGCACGCCTGCCGAAGGCAGCATCCGGCTCTCGCACCGCCTCCAGGGAATGCCCGAGTACGTCGTCGACTACGTACTCCTGCACGAACTGGCCCACCTGCTGGTCCCCGGTCACGGCCCCGACTTCTGGCGGCTCCTGGAGGCCTACCCGCGCACCGAGCGGGCCCGCGGCTATCTGGAAGGCGTGGCCGCGGCGGCGCGGCTGCCGCACCCGCCGGCCGAGCGCGGCGAGTGAGGGACCGTCCGCCCCTGCCGCGGCGTCGCCGCGTCGGCGGCTGAAGGTGCGCCCCCTGGGCCGCGTGCGTGGCCCCCACAGGCCGTACGCCACCGCCGGGCGGGGATTGTGTACCGGGTCTGTACCGGCTTGGTCCGGTGTCGGAGTTTGCCGTTAGCCTGGCGCGACGCACTCGCACTCGGGATGGGGGACGGTCGTTACGCATGCCCAGGGAATTCCAACGCGGCCACAAGGCCAGGATCAGTGACCTGACCGCGGGCACGGATCTGTACGTGGGAGTACAGATCTCCGGACCCGGACTGACCTTCGACATCAGCTGCTTCGGCCTCGACGCGGGGGAACGGCTCTCCGACGACCGGTACTTCGTCTTCTTCAACCAGCCGAAGTCTCCCGAGGAGGCCGTCCAACTGCTGGGCGCGCAGGCCGGTGACACGGAGTCCTTCCGGGTCACGCTCGACCGGATCCCGCCGCAGATCCAGAAGCTTTCGTTCACGGCGACCATCGACGGCGCCGGGCAGATGTCGCAGATCACCTCCGGCTACCTGCGCATCGTCGCGGGCGGCGAGGAGGTGGCCCGCTACGCCTTCAGCGGCGCCGAGTTCTCCACCGAGCGGGCCGTGATGCTGGGCGACATCTACCTCAAGGACGTCTGGCGGTTCGCCGCGGTCGGCCAGGGGTTCGACGGTGGCCTCGATGCGCTCCTGAAGAACTTCGGCGGCGAGGTGCTGGAAGAAGAGGCACCCGCCCCGGCACCGGCCCAGCAGCAGCCGGGCGGTGTCCCGGGCTTCGCCCCGCCCGCCCAGGCGGCCCCCGCCCCACCGGCCTTCGGCGCCCCCTCCGGCCCCCCGGCACCGGCCCCCACCCCTGTGGCACCCGGCCCTGCCCCGGCCCCCGCGCCCCCCGCGCCGCAGCCCACCGCGCAGGGCTACGCACCGCCCCAGGGGCCCACCCCGCCGGCCGGCCCCCCGGCACCCGCACCGCCCCTGCACGCGGCGCCGACGATCATCGCGCCCGTGAACCCGCCCGCGGGCACCGTCCCGCCGCCGCCCCCGGCCCCCGCGCCCTACGCCCCGCCCGGCCAGCAGCCGCCGTACGGCCGGACCGCCCCGCCCCCGGGCTACGGTCAGCCCGCCGCCCCCCAGGCACCCCACGCCCCGACCGCGCCGCCCGGCTACGGCCGGCCGACGCCGCCCGCCGGCTACGGCGGGTCCCCCGCACCTCCCGGCTACGGTCAGCAGCCGCAGTTCGGACAGGTCCCCGGGCAGCCGGCGCCCTACGGCGCGCCGCAGGGCGCCGCGCAGACACCCCAGGGTGCCGGTGTGGCCGCCGCACTCCAGCAGTTCAAGGAGACGCCCACCGGCCGGCGCTGGACCTTGCAGAACGGCAAGCTGATCCGTGCCGACCTCGGCACCGGAGGCCAGCCCGTCCTGGCCAGGCAGGGCAGCATGGTGCTCTACCAGGGCAAGGTCGACTTCAGCTACAAGGGCGCGGGCTTCGCGGGCCGCGTCGTCGGCAACGCCACCGGCCAGGAGATGCAGCTCATGCGCTGCACCGGCCAGGGCCAGGTGTTCTTCGCCGAGAACTCCGCCCATCTGCATCCGGTCGAACTGCAGGGCGACGCGATCTGCGTCTCCGCGGAGAACGTCCTCGCCTTCGACGAGGGCCTGCAGTACGAGGTCCGCCGCGTCGAGGGACACGGCATCCCCGGTGGTGCCCTGTTCACGATGCAGTTCCAGGGCACCGGCACCATCGTCGTCAAGACGCACGGCACGCCCGTCGTCCTGCCGGTGACCCCGACGACGTTCGTCGACTCCAACGCCGTCGTCGCCTGGTCCGCCGCCGCCCAGGTGATCGTCTCCAGCCAGGTGCGCATGCGCCGCAACGCCTACCCGGGCCACACCGGCGAGGGCGTCAACCTGCAGTTCCGGGCCGCACCCGGCAACTTCGTCGTCGTCCAGCCCTACGAGGTCTGAGGGAGCCCGTCATGAACCAGCCGCTCGCGGGCTACGCCCCCGCACCCGTCACCGCCCGCATGGAGAACCACGGCAGCCACATGCTGAAGGTCGCCATGCAGACCGGGAACGACCTCTTCGCGCGCGTGGGGTCGATGGTCGCCTACGAGGGCTTCGTCCAGTACGAACCCAACCCGCCGGCCGTGCGCCAGATCGCCCGGGACTGGATCACCGGCGAGGGCGCCCCCCTGATGAAGTGCACCGGTGACGGCCTGCTCTACCTCGCCGACTACGGCGCCGACGTCGTCGTCGTCAACCTGGGCGGGGACGCCATCTCGGTCAACGCCACCAACCTGCTGGCCTTCGACGCGCACCTCCAGTGGGGCGTCGAGCGGGTCAAGGGGCTGGCGAAGTTCGCCGGACAGGGCCTGTGGAACACCAAGATCTCCGGCCAGGGGTGGGTCGCACTGACCTCCCGCGGCAAGCCGATCGTCGTCGACTGCGGCGGCGGGGAGAACGAGACCTACGTCGACCCGGACGCGCTCGTCGCCTGGTCGCCGAACCTGAAGGTGAAGGGCAAGCGCAGCTTCAAGGCGCAGTCCCTGATCGGGCGGGGCAGCGGCGAGGCCTACCAGATGGCGTTCTCCGGCCAGGGCATCGTCGTCGTGCAGCCCAGCGAGGACAGCACCGACCGCCTGCGGGTCCGGGGCTGAGGGGGAGAAGGACACAGACATGCAGAGCCCGCTTTTCGCCTTCAACGACGTCCAGACCCAAGAGCGCTGGAGCCTGCAGAACAAGCAGATGCTGCGCGTCCTCCTGGAGGGCCACGACGACATCCTCGCCCGCAAGGGCACCATGGTCGCCTACCAGGGCATGGTCGAGTTCGACGCCGAGTACCGGAGCAACGACCAAGGACGCGCCCGCGCCCACACCGGCGAGGGCCTGGACCTGATGCGCTGCCACGGGCAGGGCACCGTCTACCTCGCCAACCTCTCCCAGTACGTGCACGTCATGGACGTCGAGCAGGACGGTCTCACGGTCGACAGCGGCTACGTCCTGGCGATGGACTCCTCCCTGCACCACGAGGTCATCGCCGTCGACAGCATGTACGGCATCTCCGGCTCGGGGAAGTACCAGCTGAACATCACGGGCCGCGGCAAGGTGGCCCTGATGACCTCAGGGGCACCGCTGATGATGGAGGTGACGCCGGACAAGTACGTCAACTGCGACGCCGACGCGATCGTCGCCTGGTCCACCGGGCTGCGCGTGCAGATGCAGGCCCAGACCCACTCCTCGGGCGTGTGGCGGCGCCGCGGCAACACCGGCGAGGGCTGGGAGCTGAGCTTCATGGGCAACGGCTACGCGCTCGTCCAGCCCAGCGAACTGCTGCCGCCGCAGAACGCGGTGATCGGGCAGGACCTCGCCGCGCAGTTCGGCATGGGACAGCAGGGGGCGCGGGGGCAGAACCAGGGCAACGTCTGGAGCTGAGCGCCCGACCCGGAGCCAGAGCCGGGCAGAGCCCGCACAAGTAAGGGGCGACCGCCATGGGCGGTCGCCCCTTACTGCGCCACTGCGTCGCCTCGCCACCGCGTCAGAGCCGGGCGAGGGTGGCCTCCAGCAGCCGTACGACCGACTTGTCCGCCACGTCCGGCACCTCGTCGTAGGCGAACCAGCGCAGGTCCAGGGACTCGTCGCTGATGGCCGCCACGGCCCCCGGCGGGGCGACGGCCGCGTACTGCACGTCCAGGTGCCAGGCACACGGCGTGTGGTGCCGGTCCAGCCGGACCGGACCGCCGGGCAGCAGGGTCAGCCCCGAGACGCCCGACTCCTCGGTCGCCTCACGCAGCGCGGCATCCGCCAGCGTGACGTCCTCTGGCTCGCAGTGACCGCCCATCTGGAGCCACATGCGCAACTTCTTGTGCAGGGTCAGCAGCACCCGGCCGTGCCCGGGGTCGATCACCATGGCGCTCGCGGTGATGTGCCCGTCCGTACAGGCCTTCCACATGCCGTCCGGATGGGTCCGCAGATGATCCAGGTAGAGCGCGGACAGCTCGTCCTGGCCCTCGTACCCCGCCAGGACGAGGGCCGCGTCGTCGTGGAGGGTCACTCGCTGTCGTCGCCCCTGTCGTCCTCGTCCTTCCCGGGTCCGTCCCCGGCGGCCTCGTCCTTCTTGTGCAGGTCCGGCTTCCCGGCGGAGCCGCTCGCGGCCTCGCCGAGCATCTTGTCCAGCTCGGAGAAGTCCATCTGCTCGCGGTGGACGAAGCCGTCCGGGTCATCCAGGTCGGCGGCGGTCGGAAGCATGTCCGGGTGGGCCCAGAGGCCGTCGCGGCCCTCGACCCCCCGCGCGTCCGTGAGCGAGGCCCACAGGCGGGACGCGTCGCGCAGACGGCGCGGGCGCAGCTCCAGGCCGATCAGCGTGGCGAACGTCTGCTCGGCCGGACCGCCCGAGGCCCGGCGGCGACGCAGCGTCTCACGCAGCGCGTCGGCGGACGACAGACGGGGCTTCGCGGCGGCGTGCACCACCGCGTCGACCCAGCCCTCGACGAGCGCCAGAGCGGTCTCCAGGCGTGCCAGCGCGGCCTTCTGCTCCGGGGTGTCCTCCGGCTGGAACATGCCCTGCTGAAGGGCGTCCTGCAGTTGCTCGGGGTTCTGCGGGTCGAACTGGCCGACGACGTCCTCCAGCTTGGCGGTGTCGACCTTGATCCCGCGCGCGTACCCGTCGACCGCACCGAACAGGTGCGAGCGCAGCCACGGCACGTGCGCGAAAAGACGCTGGTGGGCGGCCTCGCGCAGTGCCAGGTACAGCCGCACCTCCTCCTGGGGCACGCCCAGGTCCTTGCCGAACTTCTCCACGTTCACCGGGAGCAGTGCGGCCTTGCCGGCCGGGGCGAGCGGCAGGCCGATGTCGGTCGAGCCGACGACCTCGCCGGCCAGCACGCCCACGGCCTGCCCGATCTGCGTGCCGAACATGGCACCGCCCATGGAGCGCATCATGCCGATCAGCGGGCCGGCCATGGCCTGCATCTCCTCGGGCAGCACGTCGCCCATGGCACTGCCGACACGCTCGGCGACCGGGTCGACCAGCTCCTGCCACGCCGGAAGGGTCGCCTCGACCCACTCCGCGCGCGACCACGCCACCGTGGCGGCGGCGCCGGAGGGCAGGGACGTGGCATCGTCCAGCCACAGGTCGGCCAGGCGGACGGCCTCCTGGACGGCGGTGCGCTCGGCGGCGCCCACGCTCGCGTCCTTCGTGCCGTCCGAGGTGCCCTGGGAGACCGTCTGGCGGGCGATCTGCTTGGCCATGTCCCAGTTCACCGGGCCGCCCTCGTAGGAGAGCATCTGGCCGAGCTGCTGGAACGCGGCGCCCAGGTCGGTGGGGTTCAGCGAGCCGAACATCGCTGCGAGCGGGTTGTCGGCACCGGGCCCGCCAAAGCCTCCGGCCCCGGGCAGCCCGAAACCGAACGGGTTGGCCGGTCCCTGCCCACCACCGCTCTGCTGGTCCTTCTTCTTGCCCTCGTCGCCGTCGTCCGGCTCCTCCGGCGGAAGGCCGAATCCGAATGGGGTGTCACTCACGGGGTTCCTCGGCTGGTAAGGCCACCGGTTCTTTCCGGCGGCGCGGCTGCCCGACATCACCACCCAGCGTAGACACCATGAGCGGTTCGGGCCTCGGTGCTTCGCCGACAGAACGCCTGCGGCAGGATGGATGCCACCTGGTACGTACGCGTCATTCGCGCCCGTATGGAAGACAACCGCTGGAGACGCCCGGTGAGTTCCCCAGATCCACAGGTTCGCGCAGCGCGAAACCATGAAAGCACTCCCGCCGTGCGCGGGCCCGTCGTCGCGGTCACCGGAGCCGCGAGCGGGGTCGGCGCCCTGCTCACCGAGCGGCTGGCCGCGTCCGCCGAGGTCAGGCAGGTCATCGCCATCGACGAGCGGCGCGGGGAGTGCGCGGCGGCCCAGTGGCACGTCCTCGACGTGCGGGACCCGGCGATCGCCGACCGGCTGCGCGGCGCCGACGTCGTCGTGCACCTGGCACTCGACCTCGATCTGGAGACGGACCCCGCGGCCCGCAGCGCCTACAACGTCCGGGGCACCCAGACCGTGCTGACCGCGGCCGCCGCGGCCGGCGTGCACCGGGTCGTGCTGTGCACCTCCGCGATGGTCTACGGGGCGCTGCCGGAGAACGAGCTGCCGCTGTCCGAGGACGCGGAGCTGCGGGCGACCGCGGAGGCGACCGGCGTCGGAGACCTCCTGGAGGTCGAACGCCTGGCGCGGCGCGCTCCGCGGGCGCACCCCGGCCTCAATGTCACCGTCGTCCGCCCCGCCGTCCTGGTCGGCGGCACCGACACCGCGCTGACCAGGTACTTCGAGTCGCCGCGGCTCCTGGTGGTGGCCGGTTCGCGGCCGGCCTGGCAGTTCTGCCACGTCGAGGATCTGTGCAGCGCGCTGGAGTACGCCGTGCTGGAGAAGGCGGAGGGGGAGCTGGCCGTCGGCTGCGACGGCTGGCTGGAACAGGAGGAGGTCGAGGAGCTGAGCGGGATCCGGCGGATGGAACTGCCGTCGGCGGTCGCGCTCGGCGCGGCGGCCCGGCTGCACCGGATCGGACTCACGCCGTCCCCGGCCGGGGACCTCGCCTACACGATGTACCCGTGGGTGGTCAGCGGGAGCCGGCTGCACGACGCGGGGTGGCGGCCGAAGTGGACGAACGAGGAGGTCCTCGCCGAACTCCTGGAGGAGGTCGCCGGGCGGCACACGGTGGCCGGGCGGCGGCTCGGGCGCAAGGACGCGACGGCGGCGGGCGCCGCGGGCGCGACGGTGGCGCTGCTGGGCGCCGCCGCGGTGGTGCGGCGGGCCCGCAAGGCCCGGCGCCGCCTCTGACACCCGCGGCCCGGCGCCGCGTCGGACGCCCGCGGCCCGGCGCCGCGTCTGACGCCCTCGCCACCGTGCCGCTGTGTCATCGGGCCGCTGCGCCGGCGGTTCACTGCGCCACCGGGCCGCTTGAATCACCGGACCACCGGACCACCGGACCACCGGACCACCGGACCACCGGACCACCGGACCACGGGACGGCCGGGCCGCCGGGCCGCCGAGCGGCCGGACCGAGGGGCGGGACCGCCGAGCGGCAGGGCGTCGGTCGTAGGAGGCTCCAAACGCGCACGCGCGCGTGCAGGGCGATCACGCTATTCCGCGTCCTCGCGCGCGTGCGGCACGATGGAGGCATGGCACCCACCACCGATCACCCCGGCGAGTACGCGGCCGACAACCCCATCAAGCTCATCGGCATCAGGGAGACCGCGCTCTCCCTGGACGAGGTCTTCCGCGCGGTCGGGGACGACGCGGCCGGAGGGACGGCGCTGTTCGTGGGGACCGTGCGCAACCACGACGGGGGCGCCGACGTCGACGAGCTGGGGTACTCCTGTCACCCCAGCGCCGAGGCCGAGATGCGGCGGATCGCCGAGAAGGTCGCCGCCGAGTACCCGGTGCGGGCGCTCGCCGCCGTCCACCGGGTGGGGGACCTGAAGGTCGGGGACCTCGCGGTCGTCGTGGGCGTGTCGTGCCCGCACCGCGGCGAGGCCTTCGAGGCCTGCCGGAAGCTGATCGACGACCTCAAGCACGAGGTGCCGATCTGGAAGCACCAGAAGTTCTCCGACGGTACGGAGGAATGGGTGGGGGCGTGCTGAGCCGCGCCGCGGCCCCGGTTGCGTAACCGCCCCCCTGGCCCGAGCGTTGTCAGTGCTGATGGTTAATCTGCTGATCAGTCACTCGCGGTCGCTCGATTGGGGTAGGGAGGTCGGCATGGCAGCGCTCGCCTGGTTGCTGATTCCGCTCGTGGCGGGGATAGCCGCCGGTCTGTGGGGGAGCTGGACGAACCGCACCCGCAGGGTCCGCGGCGACGGCCCCGAGCTGGACGGGTACAACCGCTTCCGCGAGGCCATGGAAAGGACCACCTCCGGCACCTGAACCACCCGCACGGAGCAGGGACGGAACAGGGACGGCGTACGGCGGCCCTGACGGTGCGCCGACAGGCCCGTCCCGTACTGTCGAGTCATGCCACGCCGCACCGCGACGATGCTCGCCTCCACCCTGATGCTGATCGCGCTCCTGTGCGCGGGAGTCTTCCTCCCGGTGCCGTACGCGGAGATGTCCCCGGGACCGACGGTCAACACCCTCAGTGACCACGACGGCGAGCCGGTGCTGCAGATCAGCGGGCGCAAGACGTACCCGACGGACGGCAATCTGAACATGACCACCGTCCGGGTCACCAGCCCCGACTACCGGATGAACCTGGTGGAGGCCGTCTACGGCTGGCTCGCCCACGACGACAAGATCGTCCCGCACGACACGCTCTACCCGAACGGCAAGACGGAGCAGCAGTCCAGCCAGGAGAACGCCGAGGAGTTCAGCCAGTCCCAGGAGAGCGCGAAGGTCGCCGCCCTGAAGGAGCTGGGCGTCCCGGTGCGGAGCTGGGTGATCGTCTCCACCGTCGTCAAGGGCACCCCGGCTCAGGGCAGACTGCACGCGGGGGACGTCATCAAGGCCGTGGACGGCACCGCGGTCAAGGAGCCCGCCGACGTCGCCAAGCTGGTCACCCGCCACAAGCCGGGCCAGGACGTCGTCTTCACGATCGTGCCCGCCAAGGACCAGGCCGCGGCCGAGAAGGCCCACAGGACGGCGACGGCCACCAAGGACGTCACCATCACGACGGCGCAGTCCGACGACGGCGGCGCCAAGCGGGCCGTGGTCGGGATCTCCGCGGGGACCGACCACACCTTCCCGTTCACAATCGACATCAAGCTCGCGGACGTCGGCGGGCCCAGCGCGGGTCTGATGTTCGCCCTCGGAATCTACGACAAGCTCACGCCGGGCAGTCTGACCGGCGGGAAGTTCGTGGCCGGGACCGGGACCATCGACGACGACGGCAAGGTCGGGCCGATCGGCGGCGTCGAGCTGAAGACCATCGGGGCACGTGACAAGGGCGCCCGGTACTTCCTGACGCCCGCCGACAACTGCGCCGCCGCCGCCCAGGACCCGCCCTCCGGACTGACCCTCGTCAAGGTCGGCACCATCGGCGACGCCCTCGGTGCCCTCAAGGACATCCGCTCCGGCAAGACCGCCGACCTGCCGACCTGCACGGCCAAGGGCTGAACAGCAAAGGCTGAACCGCCAAGGGCCGAACAGCCACGGACTGAACCGCCAAGGGCCGCACAGCCACGGACTGAACCGCCAAGGGCCGAACAGCCACGGACCGAACCGTGCACGTGCCCGGCCGCCGGGCCCCGGCGGCCGAAGCGCCCCGGGGCCCGCTCACAGCGCGCGCGGCGCGCACCGCGCCGCGCTCACCGAGAGCGGCGGCCGGTCGTTCAGTCCTCGAATGTCGCCGAAAGGGCCTCCGCGAGCCCCGGCACCAGCTCGGAACCGGTGAGGACCTCCGTGGCGGAGTCCTTCTCCCGCAGGCGCAGCGCCGACTCCCGGCCGCCGTCGCGCAGCACCGCGACCGTCATGCGGACCTCCTGGCGCTCCGGGTGACCGGCCACCCACTGGGTCAGCTTCGCCTCGTCCAGCCCCTGCGGGACCTGCGCCTCGGCGGACGGGGGCAGCATCAGGCGCTCCACGGTGAGCGCGCAGCCGGCCACCGCGTCGGGCCAGGCGATCGTGGCGAGGAACTCGTCGAGCGGGCGGTCGGCGGGGACCTCGTCCTGCTCGATCGGGGTGAGACCGGAGGTCTCCTGCTCGTCCTGGAGACCGAGCTGGGCGGCGAGGGCGGGTTCCTGGGTCCGCAGCCGTGCGGTGTCGACGAGGGCGAAGAGGCGAGCGGGTTGGTCCCAGCCGAGGCCGGAGGCGTACTCGTCGATCTCGAGTACGGCCCGGGTGAGCGGGTTCGCTGCCATGGGAGTGTTGGACATGGTCACAATCCTGCCTCGTTCCCGGCCGGAATCGGGAACCGAATAAACGGTGAGTAAGTTGCATAGGTGTGCGCCCGCGACCGGCGGGCGCGCCGTACGGTCCGCGGACACGGGGGCCTGACGCAACCACAGCGAACCACCAGCGAACTTCGAGGTGCGCACCTTGGCTTTCCAGATGCCGGACCGCGGCGGAGGCCCGTCCGGGCCGCGGATCAGAGTCGGCCGCCCGTCCCGGCGAGCCCGGACCCTGCTGATGACCCTGGGCGTCCTTGCCGCTCTCGGCATCGCGTTCACGATGTTCGCGGGCTTCTGGACGGACTGGCTGTGGTACCGCTCGGTGCACTACTCGTCCGTGTTCACCACCACACTGTGGACCAAGATCGGGCTGTTCTTCGTCTTCGGCCTGCTGATGGCGGCTGCCGTCGGGTTCAACGTCTGGCTCGCGCACCGGCTGCGGCCCCCGCTCAGCGCCATGTCGATGGAGCAGCAGAACCTCGACCGCTACCGGATGGGCATCGCGCCCTACAAGAAGTGGCTGCTGTGCGGGATCACCGCCGTGGTGGGCCTGATCGCGGGGGCCTCCGCCGCGGGCCAGTGGCGGACCTGGCTGCTGTGGGTCAACGGCGTGCCGTTCCACAAGACGGACCCGCAGTTCCACCTCGACGTCTCCTTCTACGCCTTCGACCTGCCCTGGTACCGCTTCCTGCTGGGCTTCGGCTTCGCCGCGACGATCCTGTCGCTGATCGCCGCGGTGCTGACCCACTACCTGTACGGCGGCCTGCGGGTCACCAGCCCCGGCGCGCGGGCCACGGCCGCGGCCACCGGGCACCTGTCGGTCCTGCTCGGCGTCTTCGTCGCGCTGAAGGCCGTCGCGTACTGGCTCGACCGGTACGGGCTCGCGGTCAAGTCCAGCGACTTCAAGGCCACCGACAACTGGACCGGCCTCAGGTACGTCGACGCCAACGCCTATCTGCCGGCCAAGACGATCCTGTTCTGCATCGCGGTCATCTGCGCGCTGCTGTTCTTCGCCACGCTGTGGCGGCGCACCTGGCAGCTGCCCGTGATCGGCTTCGGCCTGATGGTGCTCTCGGCGATCCTCATCGGCGGTCTGTACCCGGCGATCGTGCAGAAGTTCCAGGTCCAGCCCAACGAGCAGGCCAAGGAAGCGCCGTACGTCACGAAGAACATAGAGGCGACGCGCGAGGCGTACGGCATCGACCACACCGACGTGTCCGACTACGACGGCACGAGCAGCACCAAGGACAAGTCGACGCTGCGCGACCAGGTGGGCAAGACGGCGAGCGTGCGCATCCTCGACCCGAACATCGTCTCGCCCACGTTCCAGCAGATCCAGCAGATCCGCGGCTTCTACACGTTCCCGAACAACCTGGACGTCGACCGGTACCCCACCAAGGACGGCAAGGTACAGGACACGGTCGTCGGCCTGCGCGAGCTGAACTTCGACGGCATCAAGAAGAACTGGATCAACAGCCACTTCCGCTACACCCACGGCTACGGGGTGGTCGCCGCCAAGGGCACGGAGGCCGGCAACGGCGAGCCGGTCTTCACCGAGAAGAACCTGCCGTCCACCGGCGACCTCGGCACGTACGAGCAGCGCGTCTACTACGGCGAGAAGACCACCACCTACTCGATCGTCGGCGGTCCCCAGAAGGAGATCGACTACTCGAACAACGACGGCGAGAAGACCACCAGTTACCAGGGCGAGAGCGGCGTCAGCCTGTCCAGCCCGATCAACCGGGCCGCGTACGCGCTGGCGTTCGGCGAGCCGCAGATCCTGTACTCCGGCGCGATCGGCGACGGCTCGCGGATCCTGTACAACCGCACGCCCAAGGAGCGGGTCGAGGCGGTGGCGCCCTGGCTGACCATCGACGGCGACGCCTACCCGGCAGTGGTGCAGGGCCGCATCCAGTGGATCGTGGACGCGTACACGACGACCAACGGGTACCCCTACGCCTCCCGTACGACGCTCGGCGACACCACGGCCGACTCGCTGACGTACAACAACAACCAGCGCGCGGTGGTGGCCCAGCAGAACCAGGTCAACTACATCCGCAACTCGGTGAAGGCGACCGTCGACGCCTACACCGGCGAGGTCAAGCTGTACCAGTGGGACACCCAGGACCCCGTCCTCAAGACGTGGATGAAGGCGTTCCCGCACACGGTGCAGCCGAAGTCGGCGATCTCCTCCCAGCTGATGGAGCACCTGCGGTACCCGCAGGACCTCTTCAAGGTCCAGCGCGAACTGCTCACCCGCTACCACGTGCAGGACGCGCAGACGTTCCTCAGCAGCAGCGAGGTGTGGCAGGTGCCCGAGGACCCGACGAACAAGTCGGGCAACGCGGTGCCGCCGTACTACCTGACCATGAAGATGCCCGACCAGGACTCCCAGGCGTTCTCCCTCACGACGACGTTCACGCCCAACGGCCGGGACAACCTCAGCGCGTTCATGGCGGTCGACTCCCAGGCCGGCACCCCCGACTACGGCAAGATCAGGATCCTGAAGCCGAGAAGCACGACGGTCGGCGGACCCAAACAGGTGCAGAGCCAGTTCAACTCCAACTCCCAGCAGAACATCGCCGAGTTCGTGAAGCTCATCAGGGGCGGCGACTCGGAGATCGAGTACGGCAACCTGCTCACCATCCCGCTCGACGGCGGTTTCCTCTACGTCGAACCTGTCTACGTGCGCGGCGGACAGCTCAAGTACCCGCTGATGCGCAAGGTGCTGGTGACCTACGGCGGGGCCACCGCGTTCGAGGACAGTCTCGGCGAGGCCCTCGACAAGGTCTTCGGAGCCTCCGGTTCCGCGAACCCGCCGCCGGACACGGGAACCGGCACCGGCAATCCGCCGGCGTCGAGCAGTCCGACGGTCCAGCAGGCACTGAAGGACGCCCAGAAGGCGTTCGACGAGGGCCAGGCGGCGCTGAACGAGAAGCCGACCGACTGGCAGGCCTACGGCAAGGCGCAGAAGGACCTCCAGGACGCGCTCAAGAAGGCCGAGGACGCGCAGGCCGAGGCGCGGAAGCAGAGCGCCGGCAAGAACGGTGACGCCAAACACAGTGACGCCAAGAACGGCGATGCGAAGAATGGCGTCGCCAAGAACGGCAATGACAAGGATGGGAACGGAAGCTGACCGTTTCTGACCGAGTCGGAGGCCCGGATCCCGGTGCGGATCCGGGCCTCCGTGGTGTGCGAACGCATGTGCCGAGCTGGGGGACCGCCGTGCCGCCGTGGGGAGTTGGGCGATCTGTGTTTGACTTGTCTCTCTGTGGGCATGTCGACAAAACGCTGAAGTGACCTCACTGGCTGCGGTATACCAGGTGTACCCAGGTTGCGGGTGGTGCGACGATGGACGTTATGGGGGACAAGGTAACTCTGTTCGAGACAGGGCGTTTTGTGCAGACTTCCGACCCCGGGCAGGCCGAGCAGCCCGGGGGGACGGACCGGAGCATCACGGACGAGACCGGCGCGGACGAGACCGGCGCGGTCGCCGACGAGGTCGCCGAGCTGGCACGCCGCCGGCTCGCCGCCGAGGCCGGTGACGTCGAGGCGATGAGTGTCCTCGGCGCGATGCTGCTGCGCCGCGGCGACCTCGACGGAGCCGAACCCCACCTGCGCGCCGCCACCGCCGCCGGCGACCGCGCGGCGGCCAACAACCTGGGTGTCCTCCTCCAGCAGCGCGGGTACGCCGACGAGGCGGCCGGCTGGTGGCGTATCGCCGCCGTCGCCGGCTCCGCCCCGGCCGCGCACGCGCTCGGGCGCCACCACCGCGAGCGCGGCGACGAGCCCGCCGCCGAGTACTGGCTGCGCCAGTCCGCCGAGCAGGGCCACGTCCTGGGCGCCTACGCCCTCGCCGACCTGCTCGAACACCGTGCCGACCCGGGCACCGAGCGCTGGATGCGCGTAGCCGCCGAGCGCGGGCACCGGGAGGCGGCGTACCGCCTGGCCCGCGCCCTGGACCGGCGGTCCGGACACGACGGGGCGGAGGGCGGCGGCGCGGGCGGCAGTGGCACGGGCCCGCCGGGCGAGGCCGAGCAGTGGTACCGGCAGGCCGCCGCGCGCGGCCACCGGCGCGCGGCGCTGCACCTCGGGGCGATCCTGGAGAAGCGGGGCGAGCTGAAGGAGGCCGGTCGCTGGTACCTGACCTCCGCCAAGGACGGCGAGGCGCGGGCGGCCTGCGCGCTCGGCTTCCTGCTGCGCGACGCCGGAGACACCGAGAGCGCGGCCGTGTGGTGGCTGCGGGCCGCGCAGGACGGCGACGGCAACGCGGCGAACGCGCTGGGCGCGCTGCACGCCGAGCGCGGCGAGACGCAGACCGCCGAGCGCTGGTACCGCGCGGCGATGGACGCCGGTGACGTGAACGGCGCGTACAACCTCGCGCTGCTCTGCGCCGAGCAGGGCCGCACCCCGCAGGCCGAGCAGTGGTACCGGCACGCGGCCTACGCCGGGCACCGGGAGGCCGCGAACGCCCTGGCGGTCCTGCTGCTCCAGGGCGGCGACACGACCGGTGCGGAGCCGTGGTTCTCCAAGGCGGCCGAGTCCGGCAGCGTCGACGCCGCCTTCAACCTGGGCATCCTCTACGCCGGGCGCGGTCTTCAGGCGGAGGCGCTGCGCTGGTACGAGCGGGCGGCGGCGGCCGGGCACACGGAGGCTGCCCTCCAGGTAGGGATGGCCCGGCTGCGCGCCGGTGACGAGCGGGCGGCCGAGCGGCACCTCAGGTGCGCGGCCGGTGGCGGGAGCGCGGAGGCCGCGTACCGGCTGGCGGCCGTGCTCGACGCGCGCCGGCCACCGCCGCCGGCGCACGAACTCGGGGAGTCGGTGATCCACGAGAAGACCGAGTGCGAGGAGTGGTACGAGCGGGCGGCCTCCCAGGGCCACCGCCGGGCACAGGTGCGGGTGGGGATGCTGGCCGCCGCCCGCGGCGACGTGGTCGAGGCGGCGCGGTGGTACCGGCAGGCCGCGGAGGCCGGGTCCCGCAACGGCGCGTTCAACCTCGGCCTGCTGCTCGCCCGTGAGGGCAGCGAACCGGAGGCGGCCGTGTGGTGGACGCGGGCCGCGGACGCCGGGCACGGACGGGCGGCGCTGCGGCTGGCGCTCGTCTACGCGCGGCGGGGCGAGCTGGCCGAGGGGCAGCGGTGGGCCGACCGGGCCGTGGCGCTGGGGCCGCGCGAGGTGGCCCAGCGGGCGGCGCGGCTGAGGGACGCGCTGCGCGAGGAGCTGTCGGCGTGACGTCCCGCGGGCTGCTGTGACGCTGCCGACCCGACAGTGTCGCTGCTGCCGGCGGGGCCCGCGGGGGGCTGCCGACGGCTGGTGACGGGGCTTCGGAGAAGCGATTTGCTTCTTCTCCCGTGCGTCACGTAGTGTTCTATTCATCGACGCGGGGTGGAGCAGCTCGGTAGCTCGCTGGGCTCATAACCCAGAGGTCGCAGGTTCAAATCCTGTCCCCGCTACTGAAGGCCGAGGGCCGGAATCCGATCAGGATTCCGG